>JBBRNY010000028.1:0-27521 GCA_038229915.1 Kapaibacterium sp. (SeqCode)
CTGGTGATGAAGTAAAAACTGCATTTAGCAGTGTACTTAAAATGCTTATATAAAAATTGATTCTGTTCAAGTTTGTTACCACATTTCAAACTTGGGGAGTAACTCCCACAATAAGCCTGTTACCTCTGACCAATTTTCATTACAGGCATGAGCTTTTATCCACAACCCAACACCTGGCAGTGCGGTCCATTCGCGCTCAAGCACGCGCTTGCGATTGTCGGTCGGTTCGTGGACGAGAAAACCCTTTCGAAAGCCGCCAGAACGACCCGCGGTGGCACCGATGAAAAAATGCTTCGACGTGCAGCAATGCGATTTAACGTCAAACTGATCGAAATTCGCCGTTTTAATGAAGAAGCTGCCTATCGGTCATTAACAAAGTATCTCGAAATGGGCTTGCCGTGTATGATCTGTATCAATCAATGGGCGCATTGGGTTACGATAGTCGGTTACAATGCTCGCTCAAAACGATTTGTGGTGCTTGATAGCGAAAAAGACCCGGTCGTTCGGTTGCCCTCTTGGACGGAGCTTAAACGCCGATGGGTCTATAACGAGCATCTCAAAGACGGCACTCATAAGCAGTATTACGATCTTTATCCGGTCAAGCCGTTGTTCCGAGTCCCAACAAAAGCAAATTTTTCAATGCAGAGGGCGAAGATTCTTCGTCGCCCAAGCAATAGCAGTCTTTCGAAACATTTCGATCAGTACGTGACCGATATGCTGACGATAGCTCATCCGCGGTCGTCACGATATGATGCATGCCCATCAATTTCGATGGCGGAGTTTCTGCGCCGACATCGTAAAATGCTGATCGATACAGTAGGGTATTGGCATGGCGCAGTTTCGGCGGCGAAACTGCGAAAAGTGTTGAGCAATATGCAATATGTTGCAGAGACCTACGCGTTAGTTATCCGTGAGGACGAAGAGAAAGCAACGATCGCGTCGCTATCTGCGCTTCTAACGACTTGGGCTGCGAGCCACGATCCCATCGAAGAAGTCTATGGTGAATAACCATAAGAGTATAATATTGAATCGCTCGGTATTGATTAGTGTTTCATTTATATGAGTCAAATAGAAATTCACGCAACAACGGTTATCGGCGTTATTCGTAACGGTAAAGCGGCACTTGGCTCCGATGGGCAAGTGACGCTTGGGAATACCGTGATGAAATCGAACGCAAAGAAAGTTCGTAAACTCTATAACGGACAAGTGATCGCCGGTTTTGCCGGCTCGACGAGCGATGCCCTCACCCTATTCGAAAAATTTGAGGCGAAGCTTGACGAGTACCGTGGCAACTTGCCTCGCGCGGCAGTCGAACTTGGAAAAGATTGGCGCAATGATAAATATCTCCGTCGTCTTGAAGCAATGCTTGCGGTAGTCAATACCGAATCGGCATTGTTAATTTCAGGTAACGGTGATGTGATCGAACCTGAGAACGGAATTGTCGCTATCGGATCGGGCGGACCATACGCACTCGCCGCCGCACGTGCCTATATGGAAAATAGCGCACTCAGCTCGCGTGAGATCGTCGAAGGTTCTTTGAGGATCGCTGGCGAGATCTGCATTTATACGAACACGAATATTACCATAGAAGAAGTTTAAAGTTTGGAACAATGGCTATAGCTGAAGAAAAAATAATAACACTACCGATAGAAACTCCGATCGCTACGAATGACCGAGCACTAACACCTCACGAAATTGTTCGAGAGTTGGATAAGTATATCATCGGTCAGCACAACGCGAAGCGCTCGGTTGCGATCGCTCTGCGCAATCGTTGGAGGCGCCGACAAGTTGGCGGCGAACTTCGCGATGAGATCATGCCGAACAATATTATTCTGATCGGCCCGACCGGAGTTGGTAAAACAGAAATTGCAAGACGTCTTGCGAAATTGACCGGTGCACCATTTATCAAAGTTGAGGCGACAAAATATACCGAAGTCGGGTATGTCGGTCGCGATGTCGAGTCGATGGTTCGCGATCTTGCCGACCAGGCAGTGAGCATCGTCCGCAGTGAAATGTTGAAGACCGTCGAAGCAAAAGCCCGCGAAATAGCCGAGGACCGGATTCTCGATGTATTGGCACCACCGATACAAGATCAAAAAACTCCGTCCGATCAGCCATTTGGTTTTATGTTTCCGAATGGTGGTGAATTAAATAGTGTTGCACCTGCCCCTGATGCAATTCCCGAAGAAGAACCAAGCGATGAGCAAGTAAAACTTGCCGCAACTCATCAGCGTGCGCGCACAAGATTTAGAAAAAAACTTCGTGACGGCGAACTCGAAACTCGCGAGGTCGAGCTCGAGATCACCGAAGCACCTCCTATTGCCTCGATGCAAATTATGGGACCAATGGGCGGCGCAGGTTTTGGGATGGACGAGATAGCCCAAAATTTGCAAGATGCGCTCAATAATATGATGCCTAAGAAAAATAAGGTGCGTCGCATTACTGTTGCCGAAGCACGGACGATCTTTATTCAAGAAGAGTCTTCAAAATTGATCGATCAAGATGCTGTTGTTCGCGAAGCGATCGCACGTTGTGAGCATAGCGGTATTATCTTTATTGATGAGATCGATAAAGTAGCCGGGAAAGGCAAAGAGGGAAGCCCCGATGTTTCTCGCGAAGGCGTGCAGCGCGATCTCCTCCCGATCGTCGAAGGGTCGAATGTCGCGACGAGATATGGGATCGTTAAAACCGATCACGTTCTTTTTATTGCAAGTGGCGCGTTCCATTTGACAAAGCCGAGCGATCTTATTCCGGAATTGCAAGGGCGTTTCCCGATCAGAGTTGAACTCGAAAGTTTGACGCAAGATGATTTTATTAAAATCCTGACTCAGCCCGAGAATGCGCTGTTAAAACAATACGTTGCATTATTGGGTACCGAGGGAGTAACGGTTTCATTCGCCGAAGATGCTATTGCTGCCATAGCTCGCATTGCATTTGAAGTTAATGAATCGGTCGAGAACATCGGCGCGAGAAGACTGCACACGATCCTGACAACACTTCTCGATCATATCCTTTTTGATGTGCCCGATGTGATCACCGAGCAAAGCATCACGATCACTGCCGAATTGGTTGAACAAAAACTTGCATCAGTTGCACGTGACAGAGATCTTAGTCGCTATATACTATAAATTATGAAAACACTTTCAATGAGCATTCGATTATTCGCTGTTGCGATCCTTGCGTTAGTGTGTACGTCGCAGTACTCAAACGCCCAATATGTATTGACGCCAGCCTATCCGGCACTAGCATCATTTTCGAGACCAGTAGAGATCCAACGCATCCCTGACCAATCAAATCGAATTGTTGTCGTCCAACAGCGTGGTATTATTTCTGTGTTTGAGAACTCAGCCTCTACTTCTGTAAAGAAAACATTTATTAATCTTTCGAATCGGGTGTCACAATCCGGAAACGAGACGGGTTTGCTGGGCTGTGCATTCCATCCTGATTTTATTCATAATAGGTTTGTCTATCTTAATTACACCGCAGATTCGAACGGGCAGTTAACATCGTTCATCTCGCGCTTCACGGTGAGTGCTGAAAATCCTGATTCGTTAGTACGTTCATCGGAGAAAATATTACTAATACTTTCTCAGCCATTCGACAATCACAACGGCGGTTGTTTACGATTCGGACCCGATGGTTTTTTATACGCATCATTTGGCGATGGCGGTTCGGGCGGAGATCCTTTTCAGAATGGACAGAACAAGTCCGTCTTACTCGGAAAAATATTGCGAATTGATGTCAACAACACACAAGATACATTGCAATATGCTATTCCTGCGACGAATCCATTTGCCGTCAATAGCTCCGGCTATAGAAGAGAAATATATTCGTATGGAATGCGTAACACTTGGAGATTTTCATTCGATGACGTTACCGGAAAACTTTGGGCAGGTGAGGTAGGACAAGGCGAATTCGAAGAAATTGACGTCATTAATAATGGCGATAATTGTGGATGGAATATTATGGAAGGATTCCATTGCTATAATGGAACAGGTTGCGACCAAACAGGTTTAGCACTTCCGCTATTTGAATATTCACATAATTCTGGAGATAACTCGATCACGGGCGGCTATGTCTATCATGGCAATACATTTCCCGACCTGAAAAATAAATATATTTATGGCGATGAAGTATCAGGGCGCATCTGGGCATTCGACTACAATGGTGGCGTCGCCCCGACCAATACATTATTGATCGATAAAACAAGTCCCGGCACGAATATCAGTTCATTCGGTGTCGATGCCGATGGCGAGATATTTGTTATTGCTTTTGGCAGCGGAAAAATAATGAAGCTCAGTGGCACCGCATCTGTTGACGAACATAACAGTATCCGCAATGGTCTTCAACTTACATTGCATAACTCTATTCTCGCGAGTAGGAGTGCAAAACTTTCGGTTATCATCGAAACAAACAATCCAGGTAAAACGACATTCTCAATTGTTGATGCCATCGGAAGAGAACGCTCTTTGCCATCAAAGCAACTCTTTTCAAATTCTACGCAGATGAATCTTGATCTTCAAACTACGATCGGGTCCTGTCCTGCCGGTGCATACATACTTAAGATCTCGGATGGAAACCAGTCGGCATTTGCAAAATTTGTGATCGAATAAATTTTACGTCTATTATTTTAATCCTGCGATCACTTCTGCAACTCGAACTCCATCGAGCGCGGCGCTGATGATGCCGCCGGCATATCCGCCGCCCTCGCCACATGGGTAGAGCTTTGAGATCTGAGGGTGCTCGAGTGTTATACTATCACGAGGAATGCGAACCGGCGAGCTTGTTCGCGTTTCAACACCAAGCACCAACGCTTCTTCGGTAATATAATCTTTCATCTTTTTCCCAAAATCTTTGAATCCGTCGCGCAATCTCTCGGAGATCTGTTGTGGCAACAGAGAATGCAATGGCGAAGAGACCGCGCCCGGTTGGTAACTGGTTGATGGAAGTGTCGATGATACTTTGCCTTGAATAAAATCTGTTAAACGTTGCGCAGGTGCGGCTTGAGTCTTGCCGCCAGCTTCGAACGCTATTTGTTCAAGTTGTGATTGATATTCAACTCCTGCAAATGCTCCATATTTACTGAATGATTGTAGATCCTCAAGCTCGATAGCGACCACGACACCGGAGTTTGCGAATGGCGAGTCGCGCCGAGAAAGACTCATTCCATTTAATACTAATTCGCCAGGAGCCGTGGCCGCGGGCACAATAAAACCGCCGGGGCACATACAAAATGAAAACACCCCACGCCCGGATGCTTGTGCGGTGAGCCGGTAGCTTGCCGCAGGGAGATGCTCATCTCTGATAGTACAATGATATTGATCTTTATCGACAAAAGATTGTGGGTGCTCGACACGCACACCCATTGCAAAAGATTTTGCTTCGATCAGAATATTGTTACCCGAAAGCAATTTAAAAATATCTCGTGCCGAATGTCCCGTAGCAAGGATCACCGCACTACCAATAAATTCATTCCCATCGCGAGTTCGTACTCCTCGGATGATGTTTTGTTCAATCATCAGAGCATTGACCGCCGCATTGAAATGTATTTCGCCACCCGCATTAATGATCGACTGACGCATTGCCGCAACAACTTTTGGCAAATTGTTTGAGCCAATATGCGGATGCGCATCGACAAGAATATCCGGTGTCGCGCCGTGAGCAACTAATGTATTAAGCGCACCAGTGACGTCGCCGCGCTTGGTCGAGCGTGTATAGAGCTTGCCGTCAGAATACGTCCCAGCGCCGCCTTCGCCAAAACAATAATTACTATCGGGATTGACAATGCCTTTTCGTTGAATAGCGGCGAGGTCGTGACGCCGCGCTTGCACATCTTTCCCGCGTTCAAGAATGATGGGCTTCATTCCAAGTTCGATCAATCGTAAAGCGGCGAACATTCCGGCAGGACCAGCACCGACGATCACGACAGTCTTCGCATCACTTTTTAGTGAAGGATATTCTTTTAGAATATGTTCTTCTGTGGGCGCAACTTCATCATAGAATACTTCGACTTGGAGACGTATCTTTACCTGTTTTGAACGCCCGTCGATTGAGCGGCGGAGCGGTTTAATGTAGCTGATCCTGTCGATGGGAATATTGAGCTCAGCAGATGCTACTGCCTTCCACTGAGACAGATCATCGGACGTTTCCGGGGTCAAGATCAATTCTAACGAAGTGCGCACAATTGGTGTTTTAAGTTTGTATTCTAATAGTGAGAACAGTATTTTACCGGATTTGGGTTACAAAGTTATGTCACAAGTCGTCGTTATTGCATTTTATAAATTTGTCCGTCTCAGCGAATTGCCTCAACTAAAAGTTGATCTCCTGGCACTTTGCAAAGGCGATGGATTGCTCGGCACGATCCTTATTGCTGAAGAGGGTATTAATGGGATGTTGGGTGGAACCCGCGAGCAGATCGATGCTGTGCTGGGAAAGCTTCACGCAGACGAACGCTTTTCTGATCTCGAATGGAAAGAGTCCTATACGGATGTAATGCCATTCGAAAAAATGAAAGTCCGTCTCAAGCGAGAGATCGTCGCACTTGGTGTGCCGCAGGTTGACCCTACCCATAACGTCGGGACATACGTCGCCCCACAAGAATGGAATACGCTCATCAGCGACCCAGATGTCATCGTGATCGACACCAGAAACAGTTTTGAGGTTGACTACGGTACGTTCAAAAATGCCATCGATCCGAAAACAAAAGCCTTTCGCGATTTCCCAAGTTTTGTGAAAGAACAGCTCGAATCAAAAAAAGACCAGAAAATAGCAATGTTCTGCACCGGTGGTATCCGATGCGAAAAAGCCACGAGCTATTTACTCGATCAAGGATTTCATAATGTGTATCATTTACAAGGTGGCATCCTAAAATATCTCGAAGAAATTCCGAAAGAAGAAAGTCTCTTCGAAGGTGAGTGCTTTGTTTTCGATGAACGAGTAAGTTTAGATCACGATCTGAAGCAAATTAAAAATTGATCTTTTCGGATGAAGAATATTCTTGCCATTGTTTGTCTGTTCCTTTTACAACTATGTATTTCGCCCTCGGGTCATAGCCAAGTATTATCGGCTGAGCGCTCTGTTGATTGGACAAGAGCAGGGCATCATGGCGACATCCCTGACTATACAAAGCACGTTAACATTACAGATTTTGGTGTAAAACCTGATGGTGTTATTCCATGCGACAGTGCATTTAATGAAGCAATAAAAAAAATAATTGGTGGTGGAGTAATAGTATTTCCTTCCGGTAGTTATCTATTTCACTCATCTATCGCGTTACCCGATAGTTGTATCCTTCGCGGCGAAGGGGCATCACAAACAAGACTACTCTTTGATCTTTCCGGCAAGGAAAGTGATCTTATTAACATCAGTGGTAGTATCAATAATACACATATAGGGGTATTGAATGATCTCCGCAAAGGCGATTCTGTAATTGAAGTTACAACGACAGCATCGTTCAAGGTCGGCGACTATATTCGTTTTCTTGCACAAGACTCACTCTTGGTCACTTCAAGTTGGGCACTGGGCTCGGTTGGGCAGCTTTTTCGTATCAAAGAGTTGATGCCAACTAAAATAATTACAGAAAGCTTGGCGAGAAGAACATACTTGTTGACAAACAGCCCTTATATTCAAAAACTCTCACCAAGAATGGGAGTTGGTATCGAGTGCTTAAAGATCGAACGGCTTGATTCCACCGCAGGACAAACTTCAAACATTGCGTTTGAAAACGCGGCCGAATGTTGGGTGACAGGTATTGAGAGTGATCATAGTAACTTTGCTCATATTGCGATCTCATCGAGTACGAATATTGAGATCAGCGGATGTTATTTGCATCACTCGTTTGGCTATGGCGGTGGTGGCAGGGGATACGGAGTGTTGGCGCAATTTACTTCGGGTGAGTGTCTCATCGAGAATAATGTAATGCGTCATCTTCGGCATTCAATGATCTGCCAAGCAGGAGCAAATGGCAATGTCTTCGCGTATAATTATTCCGTTGATCCGTTTTGGACTGAGACAGCACTTCCGTCAAATTCTTCGGGTGATATAGTACTGCATGGAAATTATGTATTCTCCAATCTTTTTGAGGGTAATGTTTGTCAAAATATTGTGATCGATAATTCTCATGGTATCAACGGACCTGGTAATACATTCTTTCGGAATCGTGCTGAGCTTTATGGTATTGTGATGAATTCTTCGCCTGCGTCGGACGGACAAAATTTTATTGGTAATGAAATAACGAACACCGGATTCCTTCTCGGCAATTATATCCTCGCCGGAAACAACCAATTCGCATTTGCTAATAACGTCAAGGGAAATGCAACGCCAGCAGGGACTTCCGATCTTAGTGATGTTTCTTATTATAGATCAAAGAAACCGACATCCTTTACAAATTCGATCTACCCCTCAATTGGTTATCCTAACGAGATCAATAGTGGCTCAATAGCTTCAAAAGATCGTGAAGCAACTTTGCATTTTACCGATTGTGAGCATTGGAATAGTAGTGCGCTTATTGTTCGCTCAAAGCTGAAGAGTCCATTTTTAAGTTTCTATCCTAATCCTACAAAAGGTAAGTTGTCGGTTGATGGCATGGTAAAAAATATTTGTATTATTACAATGCTGGGAAGAACAGTATTCGAACAGAATATTTATTCTGAGAATGAAATTGATGTCTCCACAGTCCCGAATGGGATCTATATTCTCTCCGCCACCATGACGAACGGTGAGCAAGAACATTCTTTGCTTGAAGTCCTGCATTAATCACATAGATTTGATGAATATCATTTCACCAAGTTTATAGATATTATTCATCAACAATTTTAAACTTCATCGGTGTTGATGTATCTCAATAGTAAGCGTAATTATTTAGAGAAAGGATACCGTGATGAAGATCATTTTAAGAACAGCAATTTTATTTTTATTTGTAATGAGTGCCCCGCTGGCTAAGGCACAAGTTGGGATTCACTTCGGGATGCGATTCGGGTTGCCACCACCGCTTAGACATGAGATTGTTTGCTCAAGACCGTATCGCGACGGAGTTTGGGCTCCGGGTTTTTGGAGTTGGGATTATCGCGCCCACGAATACATTTGGGTGCCCGGTAGATGGAATCATCGATTGGTCTATCGCGAACCAGCACCAAGATTTGAGAGACGCTTCAATGGTGGCTATTACGGGCGCCGTCGTCGTTGGTAAATTGTTTGATAAAACGATACAAAAAAAGGCAGCTCATATACGAGCTGCCTTTTTTTCGTGTAGTTAATTACGTTTATGTATATGCTGGAATGCCCGTGATCTCTTGTCCGAGCACGAGCGTGTGAATATCGTGTGTGCCTTCGTAGGTATTGACCGATTCAAGATTTGCCATGTGACGCATAATGGGGGACTCGCCGAGAATGCCGTTAGCTCCGTGAATGTCACGGGCTACACGTGCTATATCCAAAGCCATCTGTACGTTATTACGTTTTGCCATTGAGACGTGTTGTGGGCGGAGCTTACCTTCATTCTTAAGTTGCCCAAGACGCAAGCAAAGCAGTTGTGCTTTGGTGATCTCGGTGAGCATGATCGCAAGTTTTTGTTGTACTAACTGAAAACCGCCGATGGGTTTACCGAATTGAATGCGAGTCTTTGCGTAATCGACCGAGCTTTCGTAACAAGCAATAGCTGCGCCGACTGCGCCCCATGAAATACCATAACGCGCTTGAGTCAAACAACCGAGCGGTCCTTTCAAACCCTGCACGTTCGGCAGCATATTTTCTTCCGGCACGAAGACATCTTGAAAAACTAATTCACTCGTGATGCTTGCACGAAGAGAATATTTTCCTTTCATCTCTGGTGCAGAAAAACCTTTCATTCCTTTTTCGACTACAAAGCCACGTATAGAGCTTGCATCATCGCTATCGGTTTTTGCCCAGACGACTGCGACGTCGCTGATCGTGCCGTTGGTGATCCACATTTTTGCGCCATTCAAAATATATCCGCCTTCGACTTTATTAGCGCGAGTGACCATCCCTGCAGGGTTCGAGCCGTGATCGGGTTCGGTCAGACCAAAGCAACCGACAAACTCGCCAGTGGCAAGTTTCGGAAGGTATTTCATTCGTTGCTCTTCCGAGCCATAAGCATAGATGGGATACATCACAAGTGAACTTTGCACACTTGAAAAAGAGCGGATCGAAGAATCGCCGCGTTCGAGCTCGAGATTGATCAAGCCATACGAAATACTATCAAGCCCCGCACAACCATATTTTTCGGGGAGTGTAGGTCCCAATACGCCAAGTGCGCCGATCTTTGGGATCAGATCCATCGGGAAGGTCATCGCCTGATTGTGTTCTTCGATGATCGGGAGGATCTCCGAGACCACAAAATTGCGAACCGTATCGGCGATCATCCGCTGGTCTTCACTCAGGAGCGAGGAAATATCAAAAAAATCGGTCATAATAGGTCAGAAAAGATAGTATTAGGCAATCTAACAACAAATTCAAAAAAAAGTATCGGAAAAAGTGAAAAAGCTTTGTATCTTTAGCCCCTCTCAATCGTTTTACTTATGAACACGGTACAATCATCCTTTACACTATGAAACAATTTGTCGTTTTCCTTCTGATTCTCATCTCACTCCCATTTGCCACTAAAGCTCAAGGTCTCAATAGCGATGGCAAAGACTTTTATGTGGGATTGCTGTATCCGTCGTTTATGGAGCAGAATCTCAGTGGCGGGGATAATAGGGTACAAGGCTTCTATGGCGCATACCTGCTTATTTCAAGCTATTATGGTACTTCGGTCACTGTTAGCTATTTTGATGATGCGGGTAATGAGGCATTCCAGCAGAGTTATAAAGTCGCAGCTCGCCGTGCGATCTCAGTACCGCTTGACATTGCTCATACGAAGATGACCGATAGGAAAGGCGAAGTCGTCGAGTATAAGGCTTGCCACATCGTCGCCAGTAGCACGATCAACGTACAATATTTTAGCACCGGTGCTTGTGCCGGCGGAAGCTATTTGGCGATCGCAACCCCTACACTTGGGAAAAACTATATTGTTGAAAGCTATCACGACAATCCGGGTGGTGTCGGTGGGGTTGTGTCAAATGAGGATGCGGCAGGATATTTTATGGTGATCGGTGCCTTTGATGGGACAACTGTTCAGATCACGCCAAACACGACAACCGCTAAAGGTCACCATGGTGTTAATTCAGGAGCCGGGTCGAATGGAACGCCACAACCATTTCAGATCAACTTGAATCGTGGTCAATGCTATATGATGAAGTCAACGGCTGGAGATACGGATAATGACATCTCCGGATCAAGAGTGATAAGCTCGAAGCCAGTTGCCGTGATCGCAGGGCATGAGAATGCTCATACTGATGGTAGTTGGACTGACGCGGTTTTGGACTCACGAAATTATATGGTACAACAAATGTTGCCGTGTCAGTATTGGGATACGACGGGATATGTATCTATTCCGTTCGTTGATTCGAAACAGCCTGCCTCCAGTGGATAAGGGGATGAGTATCACGTATTTACGTGTTCGCCAACTGGGGCAAATATTACGATGAATAGTAACATCCAAGTGGGTGTATCACTTGCCACGTCTCTTTACCCTAACCCTGTGCCATCAAAAATCGGGGTTACTACGCCCGTAAACTTCTACGAAACCCTTCCAGATGGTAAATTTCACGTTGTTCAATATGACCAACGTATGCATGGCGGAGGAGCACCATATCCTGCACCCAACCAGATGAACGTTATACCTATTTCGCGTTGGAAGACTTCGTATCTGTGGTCTGTCCCTGCTAATACTGTCCAAGTTCTTCAAGGATATTTTATTAATCTGATCTGCCGTGCAGCCGATTATAACTCTGATAATATTCAGGTTGCTGTCAATGGTGGGAAACTTTCATCAATTCGTTCAGGAGGATTTTCATTAAGGAAAGTTTGGGGTGCTGGTACAATCCCTGATCATCCTGAGTTGATGGGTCTTACTTATGCTCTTGGACCTAGTTCGTATTATGTTACAAATATTTCCCAAAGCCCTGATGCCGGATTAATGATCTATAACTATGGCTTCCGGGGCATTGACGCTGATGGTGATATTGGCGACTTTGACAAGGATGATTTTTTCTTTGCTTATGCAAGTCCGGTCGGCTTTGTTTCAGGAAAAACCGAGAACACCACAATTACTGCGACTGTTGATACTCTTTGTGCGAAGTGGCATATCTGTGCGCACGTTAGTGGTAAGAATCAACCGGGTATTAAGCAGATAACGATTCTTGATGACCCGAATGGTGATCTGGTAAGACCCGCAAAGAAATATTCCAATGTGCAATTCGACCTCACTGTAGATCCGAACAACACTCGTGAGATCGATCTTGACGGAAATACTGCAGATTATTGTTTCGATGTCGATGTAAAAAATCCTTTTGATACTGCCTACTGCCCATTGTATATTGTTGATAATACAGGAAACAGTACTATTATAGAACTGCGATATACCTCTCCGAAACTGCGAGTGGCATATTCACCGAAAGAAATACGCAACGGTTATGATTCGGTGATCTATCCTGTCACAGGAATAGGGAGTAAGTCATGTGCGACGATCTATTATATCAATAATGGTGATTCGGCAAAAGGGGATCCGAATATTGCAATATCATCGGCAACACTGAAACATCAAAACTCTGCATTCGCGATTACCAATACAGTACCTTCGTTGCCAGCGTCGCTCGGCCCGAAGAGTTCTTCAAAACCAAACGGTGATACACTTGCGATCACCATTTGCTTTGATTCAAAGGATACAGCGTTCCATCTCGACTCTCTACTGGTCACGAGCGCTTGTCTTGTCGCTCCTTACACACTTGCAGGGCAAGGCGGCACTCCGTTGATCTACGCTTCAGATCATAATTTCGGCTCAGCCGCTATTGGAGTGAGTAAGTGCGACACCGTTTCTGTCACGAATGTCGGAAACTTACCATTTACGTTGAGTAAAGATTTTGTGTTGCACGACTCGGTTAATTTTTCGATCGTGCCTTCATCGTTGGCGCAGTTACCAAAAGTATTAAATCCGGGTGAAAAAATATCGCTACAGTTTTGTTTTACGCCAACTGTTGTTGGCTTGATCTCGACGAAGGTTGATTGGGTGACTGACATTGCTGTACCGTATGTCAACAGCATAAAATCATTTTCCATACTCAACAGTGGAAACGTCGTCCGCCCAGGATTGTATTGGGATACAACCACAACAACGATCAATGCCGATTCAACGGTAGTACCTGTAACGGGAGTCGGTAGGGTTTTTCTTGAGAACCGTCAAACTGCAGACGCGTATGTAATTGTTGTTCGGATAACAGGTCCTGATGCAAGCGAATTTGAATTAGGTCAGAATCAAGCTGGATATGACCCATTAGAAAGATTCCCAATTCGAGCGAATGGTAGTATTTGGATTGACCTTCTATTCAAGCCTGATATGACCAAGCCCCAACCTGCTCGGAGCGCTCATCGCTTTGCAACATTGACTGCTATTTATAATAAAAATCCGAGCGGCACAATTACTGACTCTACAGTGATGCAATTGATCGGAGGTTTTGATACCTTGCGATTGGGTGTAAAGATTCAACCTATCAATACTGTATCTAAACTTACTGCATTTGTTCAGGAGAAGCGTCTTGTTGTTATCTTGCCCAACGATCAGCAGGATAAACTTTCGCTCGAACTCTATGACCTCTTAGGCAGAAAGGTAAGTGATTGGAATGCGGCAGAGCAGTACAAAATTGATAACCGTTTGATGTTGCCAATACCTACTGTTGCGAGCGGGACGTACATTGTAAGATTAAAAACCGCAACGGGGCAGTCAAGCTGTGTCGTAATTGCACAATAAAAACATTTACTTAGGTGTGATTAATTATAAATGCTATGGTTATTACGTCAGCGTATTGGTACGACGCCACGTAATACTATGAAAAAAATCGTCGTTTTTGTTGGAATTTTGATGCTTTTCCTCCCGATATTGGCTTCGGCACAGCTTAATTCGAGCGAGGGGAGAGATTATTATGTCGGATTGCTGTATCCTTCGTTTATGAGCCAACAACTGAGTCCAGCCGATTCTGTTTTGCGAGGCTCCTATTCGGCATCGGTGATGATTACCAGTTACTATACTAATACAGTAACTCTTTCCTATTTCGATAGTCTTGGAAATGAATCATTCCGACAGTCTTTTGCGATTCCGGCACGAGGAAGCATCGAGGTGCCGTTGGAGCTAAAGTATATGAAGATGAGCGACTCTGGCGAAGTAGCAGAATACAAGGCTTGTCACATTGTTGCTATATCCTCAATTAATGTCCAAATGATGAGTAGAGGAGTATGTAGCGGAGAAAGTTATAGTTCGCAAGGAACGTCTTCACTTGGTAAAAACTATGTCGTTGAAAGTTATCATGATAATCCGAATGGCACTGGTGGTGTCACAACCAAAGAAAATAGCGCGGGCTATTTTATGATTGTTGCTGCCTTCGATAACACGACTATACAAATTATTCCCAACACGACCACTTTGAAAGGTAAGACGGGTATCAATTCAGGAACAGGGGCAAGCGGTATTGAAAAGCCGTTCCAAATTTCTCTGAATCGCGGTCAATGTTATATGGTGAAATCAAGCGGTAATGATATTAAAAATGATATTTCAGGTACATCGATCCTTAGCAGCAAACCTATTGCCGTGATCGCGGGGCACGAAAATGCTCTTACAGATAAAAGTGATACGACTAATACCGCGATAGAATCGCGTAATTTTATGGTCGAGCAAATGTTAGCTTGTGAATATTGGGATAGCACAGGTTATATTTCTCTTCCATTTGCCGAATCCCCGGCGACACCACCCATTGGGATAGGAGATGAGTATAGAATATTTACAAATAATCCGCTCGGTGATTCAGTTACCGTAAGCACCACCGATAGAAAAGATATTCTCTTTACACCTCAATATCCAAAACGTGTTGCAACTGAATTTAGTATTACTTCACCAATAGAATTCCGATCAATAAACAAAGGTCGTAAATTTCATGTGGTGCAATACGATAATAGGATGCAGTCAGGTGGAGCGCCGTACTCCACGCCAAGACAAATGAGTATTATCCCTACATCACAATGGGGTAGTTCTTCGTTATTCACCGTACCAAATTTGAAGAACACATCAGAACAAAAGCATTACTTGAACATTATTTGTCGAAGGGTTGATTACCAATTAGACACAATACGATTCATACGTAACGACGGAAAATTTGAGCTTTTAAAAAATATCGGTACTTTAATCAAATATTGGGATAGTATCCCGAACAATAGTGAATTAGTAGGACTCACTTATTCAATTGAGCCTGGTCCATATTATTTAACTTCCTTTTCGCAATATAAGAATGGTGACATTTTTCCCTCATCGTTTATAGTCTATAGTTACGGATCTGGAAAACTCGATCCCGATGGAATTAGCGGAACCTCTGATGATCGATACTATTCCTATGCAAGTCCGGTGGGCTTGAGAACACAACTTCCGTTGCCCACTCCTGTTACAATATCAACAACAATAGACACATTTTGCTCCTCGTGGCGAGTATGTATCCATGTTCGTGGTGGTAGAGTGAACCCTGGTGTTAGACAACTGACTATTATAGATAACTCGAACACTGACGTTGTAAGGCCAGCAATACAATATCGCAATGTTCGGTTTGACCCCGCCATTGATAGTGAAAATACTCGTCAAGTGGACTTGTCAGGAAAAGATTCTGACTACTGCGTCAAGATTTTAGTGTCTAATCCCTTGGATAGTGGATATTGCCCACTGTATATTGTTGATGGCGATGGTTACGACATACTTCTTGAATTACGATATAAACCGATCAATGCCCTTGGTGTGTTGACTCCAGCAAGTTACACTGAAGGCGAGGGTACGATCGTCTTCCCAAATACATCCATCGGTTCTCAATCACACGCAACCTATACCTATAAGAATGTTGGTGACTCGGCAAAGCTTGATCCAACGGCCACGATACGATACGCAGGGCTTCGAGCGGCAAGTGATTATTTTAGCGTGACCGATGTCTTCCCGCAAGTGCCTGTTGTGTTTCGAAGTCACAGTGCATCTCGGCTTAACGATGAGTCGATACGGATGACGATCACGTTTACTGCAAAGGATACACTCTTGCATATCGACACGTTAATTATTTTAACCGATTGCATCACAAAGAAAATAGCACTCGCTGGGCAAGGTGTCGCAAACCTTAATATTCAGGAAAATACAAGCAATTCGGCTCATCAATTAAGTGCGATACTACAAGAGCATACTATAAGCCTCTCGTCGATTGATGGGCTCGATGGAAAACTCTCAGTCGAACTCTATGATCTCTTGGGCAGAAAAGTATTTGATTGGAATTCGGCAGAGAAGTATAAAATTGATGACCGTTTGATGCTTCCGATGCCGAGTGTTGCTACCGGGGCATATCTGCTTCGATTACATTCAGGGGAGTGGCTGTCGAGTTGTGTGGTAAACATTCAGTGAGGTGAGTCATTGATTTACACGAGTTTTACAAAAAAACAGAATTATTGAAATGAAACTGTAACCATTTGTACCCTCTAAGGTACTTTTATACAGTACAATACATTGATCAGGATTTTATAGCTATGAAAAAAATATTGGTTTTGGTGCTCTTGATGCTGGTTGGCTTTCAGACCGAAGGCAAGTGTCAGCTTAATAGTGATGGCAAAGATTTTTATGTTGGGTTGCTGTACCCATCATTTATGAATCAAAATCTCACTGACCAAAGTCGCAACGTCCAAGGGTTTTATGGAGCTTACATGCTCATTTCAAGCTATTATGCTAATTCGGTCACCGTCAGCTATTTCGATGACACGGGGAATGAGGCATACCGCCAAAGTTATAATGTTGGTGCTCGCCGTGCGATCACGGTACCGCTTAATATCTCTCTAACAAAGATGACCGACCAAAACGGTGAAGTCGTCGAGTATAAGGCTTGTCATATCGTTGCTAAAAGCTCAGTCAATGTTCAGTATTTCAGTACCGGTGCTTGTGCCGGTGGCAGTTATTTAGCTATTCCTACCCCTACGCTTGGGAAGCAATATATTGTTGAAAGCTATCATGACAATCCGGGTGGTCAAGGTGGTGTAAATTCAAACGAAAATTCCGCAGGTTATTTTATGGTGATTGGTGCTTTTGATGGTACCAGTGTTGAGATCACCCCAAACACGACAACCGCAAAAGGTCGCACAGGTACCAATTCCGGACATGGGTCAGATGGAACACCGAAGCCATTTAAGATCAACTTAAATCGTGGTCAATGTTATATGGTAAAGTCGACAGCTATAGATATAAACAATGATATTTCCGGAACAAGTGTAATAAGCACGAAGCCAGTGGCTGTTATTGCAGGGCACGAAAATGCTTTTACTGATGGTAGTAATATTGGTGGTATCGCTATTGAAGCTCGTGATTATATGATCGAGCAGATGATCCCTTGTGAATATTGGGATTCGACTGGGTATGTGTCTATTCCGTTCATTGATTCGAAGGAGCCAGCTCCAGGCGGTGAAGGTGATGAGTATCATGTATTTACATGTTCGGAAGACGGGGCAAACATTATTATGAATAGTGACTCAGAAAAAAATGTACCACTTGCCACAACGATTTACCCTAACCCTGTCCGGTCAAAAATAGGAGTCACTACACCTGTAAACTTCTACGAGACCACTGTCGGCGGTAAATTCCATGTCGTGCAATATGACCAACGTATGCAAGGTGTAGGCGCACCATATCCTGCGCCAAGTCAAATGAGCCTCGTGCCGATGTCGCGTTGGAAGACTTCCTATCTGTGGTCTGTACCGGCTAATACATTCGAAATTCTTCAAGGATATTTTATCAATGTGATCTGCCGCAAAGTAGATTATGACAATGATAAAATTCAGTTCGCTATCAATGGTGGCAAACTTGCATCGATTCGTGCGTCTGGTCTTTCATTAAAGAAACTTTGGGGTGTGGGTACAATACCTGACCACCCTGAGTTGATAGGTCTTGCTTACGCTATCGGACCTGGTGCTTATTATGCCACAAATATTTCCAAAAACGCTGATGCCGAGTTTACGATCTATAACTACGGCTTCCGTGCTATTGACCCTGATCGTGATCTTGGTGATTTCTGTGCAGACGATGAATTTTTCGCCTATGCACTCCCGATCGGTTTTATTTCAGGGAAAACTGGTAATACGAATATTACAGCGAACGTTGATACGCTCTGCGCCAAGTGGCGTATCTGTGCCCATGTTCGTGGAAAGAATAAACCAGGTATTAAGCAAATAACGATTCTTGATGATCCGAATGGCGATGTCGTCCGTCCGGGTCGCCAATTTCATAATGTGTTCTTCGATCCGGCAGTTGATCCTGATAACACACGTGAGCTCAATCTTCCGGGTAACGATTCTGATTATTGCGTTGACATATACGTAAAGAACCCACTTGACACAGCGTATTGTCCATTATATATCGTTGATAATAATGGTAATAGCAAGCTCGTGGAATTACGATACAACGGAGGTAAACTGCAACTGGTTATTAAACCAAATTTCCCGAATGGTACTGATAGTATCATCTTTCCAACTACTGGAATAGGCGAAGAAGTATGTGCTACGCTTTACTATATTAATAGCGGGGACTCAGCAAATGGTGATCCGAATATTTATATTGAGTCTTCAGATCTGAAGAAGGGTACTGTTGGCTTTACGGTAACGAAAACAGAGCCCGGACTGCCGACTGCTTTGAGTCCGAGAAATAAGACCAATAGAAAAAATGGTGGTGACACACTCGCTATCACGGTCTGCTTCAATCCAAAAGATACAGCCGTGCATATTGACACACTCTTATTCACAACCGCTTGCGTTAAAGCCCCAGTAACACTCATCGGACCAGGCGGCACACCACTTATTTATGCCACAGATCATAACTTCGGTTCAGTCGCTGTTGGCGATAGTAAGTGCGATACTATTTCTGTAAAGAATGTAGGGAATCTGCCTTTTACGTTGACTAACAATTTTCTATTGCACAACTCGGTTGATTTTTCGATCATGCCTTCATCTTTGGCGTTGTTACCAAAAGTATTAAATCCGGGCGATTCTATTGTGTTAAGTTTCTGCTTTTCGCCCACTGCTGTTGGGGCGATCTCAACGACAGTTGATTATCTGACCGATATTAAAGCACCCTATACCGAAAACATAAAACCATTTACTACACTCAGCGGAAAGAGCGTCGTCTTAGGCGTGGATTGGGATAGACCCAAAATAAACATCTATGCTGATTCAACGGTAGTTCCTGTTGTGGGAATTCGAAGAGTGAATCTTCTGAACACTACCACTGGAAAAACGTATGTCACTAAGGTTAGGATAATAGGTACCGATTCAAGTGAATTTGAATTAGGTCTGAATGGACAAGGATATCAACCATTAGAAAAATTCTACATGCAGCCGAATACAAGTCTATGGGTTGATATTAAATTCAAGCCTGATATGACCAAGCCTGAACCTGCTCGGAGCGCTCGCCGTTTCGCAACATTGAGAGCTGTCTATTACCAAAATCTGTCGGGTACAATTATTGACTCTACAGAGATGGAATTAGTCGGAGGTTTTGATAGCACGTTGTTGAGTGTTCGCTCCAAGACACATTCAATAGCGACTCAGCTTTCTGCTTCGGTCGCAGGGAATCAGCTTATCGTCGGCATCCCAAGTGATGTTGAACCGCCGTTTAACGTCGAACTCTATGACCTGCTCGGTCGGAAGGTAATGAATTGGGATAACGAGGCGATCGATGCTTCGGAAGATCGTCTTTCGATGAAATTGCCACCTCTGAGCGCGGGCATCTATGTTGTTCGATTGAAATATGGAGCGACACAATTGAGTGTCAAGGTGATGATAGGCAACTAACGCATTTTTAGTTTTCTGTATGATAGCAGAGATCAGGGAGTCCCCTGAGTTTATGGGAGCATTGCTCTCTTTGACTCGGGGGATTTCAGTTTTTTTATCATAATGCAGTATAGGAGCATTTCCGTCAAAAGCGGTGTTTGAGTGCCCTTAGAACAACTATCTCAGGGAGTTAAAAGCGGACGAATGTCGCTCGAGTACACAAGAAATTTTTGCATTATCGCGCATATTGACCACGGCAAGTCCACTCTTGCCGATAAGTTACTATTAGAAACGCACACCATTGCGGCGCGTGAGATGAATTATAATCAGGTGCTCGACAATATGGATCTCGAGCAGGAGCGTGGCATCACGATCAAGCTCCATGCCATTATGATGAAGTATCAGGCTTCCGATGGTCATGAATATACCTATAATATGGTCGATACTCCAGGCCATGTCGATTTTACCTACGAAGTATCCCGTTCGCTCGCTGCTTGCGAGGGGGCTATCCTCGTCGTTGATGCGACGCAGGGTGTCGAAGCGCAGACGATCACTAATTTATATTTAGCGATCGATGCCGGGCTTGATATTATTCCCGTGCTCAATAAAGTTGATCTACAGTCGGCAATGGTCGATGACGTGAGCAATCAGGTGATCGAATTGCTCGGTTGTAAGAGAGAAGACATCTTGCTTGCCAGCGCGAAAGCGGGCATCGGCATTTCCGAACTTCTCGAAACAATTAAAGATCGCATTCCTGCGCCGAAAGGCGACCCGAACGGAACGCTCCGATGCTTGATCTTCGATTCGATCTTCGATTCCTATCGTGGTTCGATCGTGTATATGCGCGTTTTTGATGGCACGATCTCGGTTGGTGATGAGATACTCTTTATGTCGAACAAGACAAAATATCGAGTCGAAGAGATCGGTACATTGCGCTTGGGCAGAGAATCGCGTAAAACACTTACGGCCGGTGATGTTGGCTATTTGATAGCTGGTGTAAAGAATGTAAAAGATACTCGAGTTGGTGATACGATCACTTCATTCCGCAATCCTGCAACAGAAGCGATCTCCGGTTTTAAGGAATCGAAGCCGATGGTGTTTGCCGGGCTTTATCCGCAAAATGCAGAAGCCTATACCGAGCTTCGCGATTCGCTCGATAAGCTTACGCTCAACGACTCATCGTTGCAGTTCGAACCCGAAACATCTATCGCACTTGGTTTCGGTTTTCGTTGCGGCTTCCTCGGATTGTTGCACATGGAGATCATTCAAGAACGCTTAGAGCGCGAGTTTGCACAAAGTTTGGTCACGACTGTACCGAACGTAGAATACCGCGTCATCACTGAATCGGGCGAAGTGATCGAGGTTGATAATCCGTCTTCGATGCCGGCACCTGGAAGTTTTGAATATGTTGAAGAGCCATATGTGAAGGCGCAGATCATTACACCGAGCGAGTATGTCGGTGCAATTATGAAGCTCGCGACCGAGCGTCGCGCGATCTATAAGACGACGACCTATATTGATGCTACCCGAGCAGATATTCAATATGAATTTCCGTTGTCGGAGATCATCTTTGATTTTTATGATAAATTGAAATCAGTTTCTCGCGGATATGCTTCGCTTGATTATGAATTTCTCGAGTACCGCCAGTCCGATCTTGTCAAATTAGATATTCTGTTGAACGGTGATCCCGTCGATGCGTTCTCGACAATCGTTCACCGCGACAAGGCTTTTGAGTGGGGCAAAAAATTATGCACGAAACTTCGAGAGCTCATTCCACGTCATATGTTTGAAGTTGCGATACAAGCAGCGATCGGAGCGAAGATCATCGCCAGAGAATCGGTACGAGCGATGCGCAAAGACGTAACCGCAAAATGTTACGGCGGCGACATCTCGCGTAAACGTAAATTGCTTGAGAAACAAAAAGAAGGTAAGAAGCGAATGAAGCAGATCGGTAGAATAGAAGTGCCGCAGGAAGCATTCCTCGCCATCTTGCAGATCGGCGACTAAAACACAATACTTACAATACAATGATTGGCAGACCAGTACCAAAAAAGAAGGAAAGTTTTTGGAGATCGTTTATTATCGCGGCACTCATAGCGCTGTTCATCAGGTCGTTCTTTGTCGAAGCGTTTCGTATCCCGACCGGCTCGATGAAAAATACATTGCTCGTTGGCGATTTTCTTTTCGTCAATAAGTTGACCTACGGTTTCAAAACCCCGAAATATCTTCCGTTCACCAACGCAGAGATACCGCATTTCGGATTTAATTATAATAGCATCAGTCACGGCGATGTGTTGGTGTTCGAGTATCCGGGTGATCGCGACTTGGTCATTCCTCGTGAAAAGAATGTTAACTACATCAAACGTTGTATCGGCTTACCGGGCGATTCGATCGAACTGAGAAACAAACAAGTCTATGTCAACGGCAAGATCTACGAGAATCCGCCGGGGTTAAGATATAATTTTCCTGCACTACCAAAAGGACACCCGGAAGAGGGGATCTTCCCGCAAGGAAATCCGGGCTGGAATCATGACTGGTATGGTCCGGTGCGCGTCCCGAAAAAAGGTGATGTCATTCAACTTGATGCAAAAAATATCGATGCTTGGAGTGTGATCATCCAACGTGAAGGTCATTCTGTGAAGATGGGCGATGGCGGTGTCGTCATCATTGATGGTATGCCGGTGCATAGTTATACGATCGGTCGTGATTATCTTTGGATGATGGGCGATAATCGCGATGATTCTGCTGATTCAAGATATTGGGGCTTCGCTCCGGTCGATAATGTTGTTGGTAACGGACTCTTTATATATTGGTCATGGTACAATCCGCCAAGTGATACTGGCGATGGCTACGACGCCGAAGAAACGCAGAACTTCCACATCAGATGGAGCCGCCTCTTTAAGGCAGCACATTAACGGTGCATAACGTTTCGTTATATTTCCACATACCATTCTGCGAGAAGAAGTGTATCTATTGTGATTTTTATTCGATCGAAGATCAATCTTCGCAGTCGCGCTTTGTTGATGCGATCTGTGCGGAGGTTGATCTGAAGATCCGTGATTATCCCGATCTTTATGGTGCTAAGGTCGAGACGATCTTCTTTGGTGGGGGCACACCATCACTCCTGACCCCCGAAGAGCTGGGAAAGATCATTTCACAGATCAAAAAGTATTTTGTGATCGCCGATGATTATGAATTTACATTAGAGTGTAATCCCGGAACAGTGACGGTCGAGAAACTTACGGCATATCGAGCATTAGGGGTAAATCGTCTGAGCTTTGGAGTCCAATCATTTCACGAAGATGAATTACAATGGCTGAGTCGAATTCATTCTGCCGACGACGCTAAACTTGCCGTAGCTTGTGCGCGCGAAGCTGGCTTCGATAATGTGAATATTGATCTGATGTTCTCGCTCCCAAACCAAACAAAAGAAAAACTCAAATATTCTATCGAGCAAGCGCTTGCTCTCGGTACTGAGCATATCAGCGCGTATAACCTCACGGTCGAAGAGGGGACTCCGCTTAATAGAATGGTCAAGCTTCAGCAAGTACACGAACTCAGTGTGGATGACGCATCAGTATTGTTCGAGTATGCGCAAACAACTTTGCTTGGAAATAATTTTGAGCAATATGAAATATCAAACTACGCTCGTTCTGCTGATCAGAAATGTAAGCATAACTTGGTTTACTGGGATGGTTATAAAGAATATATTTCTTTTGGTCCGTCGGCACACGAATTTTTTGATGGCGAGCGCTCCTGGAATATTTCTTCGCTTGATAGTTATCTCCAACGAATTATATTAGGCAAGCTGCCACGCAATAACTCCGAACGACCAAATGAATCGGAGCGCAGAACCGAAGTCTTGTTTTGTGGTTTGCGATCAACAGGTGTCGATAGAAAGCAATTCCTGAATATGTTTGGCGAAGACCTTGGGCTACACTCAGAAATAAAGCCCCTCATTGCTGAAGGGCTTCTTGAAGTCGATACTGATCTCATCAAACTGACTCACAAAGGCTACCGATTTTGCGATGCAATTGTTATTCGGTTGATGACACCGGAGTTGATCAGCCTTTAAAATCGCTCGTGCGATGTGTGCCGTCGCAGAATGGTTTGTTCGATGAGTGACCACAACGGCAAAGCGCGGTCATATTCTCCTTTAGTGTTTCATTACCATTTGCATCAACGATCAATACATTGCCGCGAACGAGCAATGGCCCGTTTTGTGCCACTTCGATTCTTGTTATCGTTTGTTCTTCCATTGTTCCATCTCCTATTGTGTGTGTAGCTCCCAAAGGAATTTCCTTTGAAATTAAATCTTGTTTGCTTGCCCCATCCCTGCGATCATCAGTGCTCCACCGATCAAAGCAAAATCTTTCATCATTCCTGTGAAAGCCATCATTTGCATTTGTGGGTTACTCATTCCGGGGATATGGATCGTAATAATCGTGATCAGCAAAAATGCGGCAATAGCAAAGCCTGCTTCACGAAGGTATTTCCCGATGATAAAGCATATCGCTGCCGCAACGAGCAGTGCGCCTGAGAGATAGATCCAGAGTACTCCGCCCGGTAAGAATGACGGGACCATACCTGCCATCATATCAGCCTTCATAAAATGATTCAAGCCGAAGATCAAGAAGGGGATCGCGAAAATAATTCTGGCGATAGTTGTTGTTAGTAGTTTCATGGTTGTGTTGTTGTTGTGGGTTTAGAAATAATCGTAGCTACATTATTTGTAGCTACACGTATTTGAATAAAAAAATTAGCTTCGAAGCATATCGAGGAGCGAATTCAATTCTTGCGCTTCTTTCTTTGATAACGCTTTTAGATTGTCATCCCAATTCTTGCTTTCGATATCGATCTTTTCAAGCAGATCTAATCCTTTCTTGGTCATTTTGACATCTACTTGCCGCCGGTCTAACGGGCAGGTGGTGCGTTCGACCAATTCTTTTGCCAGTAGTTTGTCAACCAACCGAGACGCATTCGACATCTTGTCGATCATTCGCTCGGTGATCAGATTGATCGATGCAGGGTTCGGATGCTGACCGCGAAGGATCCTCAAGACATTATATTGTTGTGGGGTGAGCTTATGAGGCTTCAAACCTTGCGTTACTTGCCTTGTGAGCCAGTTGGCAGTAAAGGTAAGATTAATGGCAAGTTTGTGGTACTCGCTCTGGAATTTCCCCTGTCTGATTTCTTCCTCGATCTTCATAACAATACAAATATACGTATAAACATTTAATGTTGTTACATTTATCTACATTTCTGACAATTTGACAACAAAAAAGGCGGGGTTTTAGCCCCGCCTTATTTGCTTTTTTTGATCAAAAAATTATTGTTTGATCGTTCCGCCGCTACCTGATTTCTTTTTGATAACAGGTGTGGTTGGAGCTTGATGAACAGTGTTGTCCATCGTCTTCGGGATCTCACTTGCACCCGGAGCTGTCTTCGTAGTTGTCTTTGTTGTTGTGGTCGTCGTTTTCATATCAGCAACAGGAGCAGCCATTCCGAGCATTGCCATAATGTCTGCGCCGAGCTTCTTGTGCGTATCCATCATTGAATTACAATGAGTGCTAAACGCTGAAAGCTGAGCATTAAGACCTGCGATAGCAGATTTCAATTCGTCGTTGGTGGTGGTCTTCGCATTTGCGTATGCCTTGAGGCTATCAACCATTGCCATCATCGCAGGAGTCATATCGTCCATTTTCTTGATCTCGCCTTTGAACATATTGATCTTAGCGGTATCAGCTTTTGGAGTCTTTGCGACTGAGTCGAGCTTTGCTGACCATACTTTGTGGTCATCGCCCATCATCTTTGCCTGCGCCTCGGCATCAGCGATAACTTTGTTTGCTTTGGTTTGCTCTGCAGAGAACTCAGCAACTAATGCTTCGTCACGCTTTGCGCCACAGCTCATGATTGTCAGGCTGAGTGCAAGTGCACACAAGACTGAAAGGATTGTTAGATTCTTCTTCATAATATAGTATAGATAGTTATAAATGCGTTTTAAACAAATCGTGAGCCCGGGCGGTATCGAACCGACGACCCTCTGATTAAAAGTCAGATGCTCTACCACTGAGCTACGGGCTCTCCAAACGCAGACACCCCGAAGAGCATTCTTGCGCGGGCATATAACCCCATTTTATGCTCTGAAGTTCAGTATAGGTTCAGTGTTTTAACTTAAGGAAAACGAGAAATGTGTAAAAGTGGGGATTCCTTAGAGAAAACCCATATTATAGGGCCTTTAGCGGTAGTTGATGACCATTTTTCCGACGCCAGTGGAAAGGTGTAATGTGAGGATAGGGGCGTTGGATTTGTCGAAACCGACACTGGAATAATATCCATCGTGACGCTTGGTCAGACCTTGAAACGTAAATGAACTGAAAAGATTGTCATCGTAGAACACCTGTACTCGGGCAGAATTGGGTGGGATATTGATCACCACTTTGCCACAGCCAACTTCAACTTTCGCGTCAAGATTTTTTTGGATGTCGCCGGTAAAGTGAAGTTCATAGTAACCAAGACCGCCTGAAAAATCGAACGTCTTGCAATTAAAATTACAAATTCCATCAACGACACACTCACCAAGACCTGCATTAATAACGCAATGCTCCATCGGGATCGCATTCGGTGATCGCAACACGACCCGAGTACGGGATGCACTGGTTTGGATGAAGGTATTGGTTAGCGATAGGCCTGTAAGATCGAGCATTGACTCGCCGAAGCCTAACTCGGCTTGCAGAGCGATCGGAATCTCACGGGTCAGGTATATTTTTGAAAAATCATTATCGGCGGGTGTTGGCGGTGCATTTGGCGTTGGGGTAGGAAGGTCTTGCGACATCGGTCTGGTATAAGAACCACCGTCGGTATGAACCGTACCAAAACTTGCGAGCGAGTATCCAAAATTAGCAGGAGTTCCGTTGGCGTATTCTCTTGGGCGGTCGAGCATACCTTCGTCCGAACCAATAGTCACTTTCAAGAGTCCGTACGCACCAACCGCATTATAATAATACCGTATGTGCATTGAAGGATTATCGTTAGGGTCGCTGTTCTGAGCTTCTACTTTAACGACTTCGCCCTGTTGAGTGCCTGAATACAACGCCACCGAACCGTAAGGAACTTTGAGAACCACGTTCACTCGTTTTTCACGACCATCGCGCTTAATTGATTGCGTTACAACATTATACGCTGCGAAAGCCGCGCCGCTGAGAGCGACTAAAACGAATGCTACGGTGGCAGCCTTACGATGTCCGTGAATATGCGTGATGATCTTTTTAAATAGTGCAAAAAAAGTCCGAGATACTGCAATAACCCAAAACCGTCGGGTTACCCCGGTTCATGGCTTCTTTGTTACGGGCACCTATGAAGGAATGTTACAGGGGCGGGATTTAAAAATTTGATTATATCCCATAAAGCTCAGCGACACATTATCATTCTGAGCGAAGCGAAGAATCAAACTCTCAGTACGGCTGAAATCTCAGATTTCCAATGCTCAGGATTTGTGTCAATAATTATAGACTGAGGTGCTGGCGCTTCATAATCAATGCTGTACGATTAATGGCAGTGAATAGCTATTTATGTTGCCGTTATAGAGA
>JBBRNY010000029.1:0-26704 GCA_038229915.1 Kapaibacterium sp. (SeqCode)
ACAATATTTTCTTTGCTTGCAAGAACATCAAGCAGAAGATCGACTAGCGAATCTTCAAGAAGATTTACTTCATCAACATACAGCATTCCACGATGAGCTTTTGCAAGTAATCCTGGCTCAAAGACTCGTTCGCCGGTTTTAATTGCATGTTCAAGATGGATCGAGCCTAGTAAACGATCTTCTGTCGTCCCCAGCGGAAGATCAACAAGTGGGCGCTGAATCTTTATACTCTCATGCACGGATCTCAGAGAACAAGTCGGGTCGGGACAGTGACCTTTATCAGGCTCACAACTAAAGCGGCAATTCTTTATGACCGCGATCTGTGGCATCAATTCTTGGAGGGCCCTTACAGCTGTTGATTTCCCGGTGCCGCGCTCACCAAACAGGAGCACTCCGCCCAAGCCTGGATCGATAGCTGCTAAGACAAGTGCGCGCTTCATTTCCTCTTGAGCGACGATAGCCGTAAACGGAAAACGAGGTGTTCCTCGGTCTTGTCTGGCTACAGCGACTCGTTCGGTGGGTTCAAAAATTGACATCAGGCTTTAAACGGCTTTCGAGAAGGTGAAGTGCCTGAATCGGGGAAAATTGAAGTACAATTATTAAATGCAATATCAGGCTTTGGAAGTCAGCCTATTTCGCCGCCACAATGCAAGAACAAGAATCAAAAAAAACAAGGCTACAACATACATCGTTAAACCCGTTGTATCGCCGATTCCCAGCGGACCAGAATGAACATGTTGAGAAGTTTGCAAAGAATCGGTCTTCGCGGACGTACTATCCTGAGCAAACAATATGCTCGGAATTACTGCAACACTCAATAGAAGGATCAATAGCCTATTTCGCATTGGTCGAGTCTGAATTTTTTACTTGGCCGCTCGCAGGTGCATCCTTTTGTTCTTGAGAAACAGAGATATATGCCCACGTTGTCATTACACACATATAGAGTATAACTACGATTCCAATAATAGTAAAGATCGGGCTTCTCTTGTTTTGGTTAGCTCTTTTATCGAGCCATGGAATGAGTGTCCAAATAATTGCGACAATTCCGAATCCGATCATCGCTACCAATTCAGGTACGATCTTTAATGTTTGGAAGAGAAACATAAAATACCATTCGGGGTGAATGCCAGCAATCGGTTCTGTCGGATTGGCAAGGTCATAAGCTTTTCCGATCCCCCAGGGATAAAGAACTGCAACTAAGATCAGAATAGCAAAGCCAACAAGCCAGACCATCATCTCTTTTACTAAATAATTCGGAAAATATCTTGTCTCTCCTGTGGCTCTCGTTTCAGGAGGCGTACTACTACCGAAAAGCATTATCATTCCGATATGCACAAGTACCAACAAGATCGACAATGCGGGGAGTACTCCGACATGAAGAGCAAACATTCTCGTGAGTGTTGAGCCATTGACATCATTTGAGCCTTTGATCAATGATGATAGTGTTTCACCAATGATCGGTAGAGCTTTGGGTACCTCGGTACCTATTTTTGTTGCAAAGTATGCTGTTTCATCCCACGGAAGAAGATAGCCTGTAAAACCAAAACCAAATATTAAAAGCAGTAAGATCACACCTGTGACCCACATAATTCGTCTTGGCGCACGGTAGGCTTTCATCAAGAATGCGCTGAACATATGTACAAAGACCATCAGCACCAACCCATTTGCACTCCAGGAATGAAGTGAGCGGATCAACCACCCGAACGGCACTTGAGTGATGATCTTTTGCACACTCTTATATGCCTCATCCGTCGTCGGTTCATAGTAGAATAATAATAAAATGCCCGTGACGACTTGAATAATAAAGAAGAATAAAGCGAGGCCACCAAAATAATACCAGATCGAAGCACGATGGTGAGGCACGGTTTTCGCCTTCACCGCATCAAAAGTTTGACGAAGATGCAAAGCATCGATGAGCGAATTTTTTGGTTGTTCGTTCATTATGCTTTTACTTTTGGCTTGAGAGAAATATCCAACTGATCACCTTTGGTGATGATCGTCAACTCGGTCAGTGGCTTCTTCGGACGTGTTCCTGGGATGTTTACACCATCGACATCATATCGTCCTTGATGACATTTGCAATAGAATTGTGGCACATCGGGCTGATAGCTCACCGTACAACCAAGGTGTGTGCAAGTAGCGGTAAATGCACGAACACCGTTATCAGGCTGGTAGATCACGAGCACCGGTTGATCATTAATATCAATTAGTTTGGAAGGATGTTCAGCAGAAATATCAGTGGCGGGTATCATCACATCACCACTTCCGACGCTTTTCACATAACCCAGATACCGCCCTGCAACATACACTATTGGCGAAAGGACAGCAGTCAAACTAACGCCCAACAGACTTTTGAGGATCGTTCGACGCTTTGATGCGGCACCTGAACCGTTGTTTGCGGCACTCATTGTTTGATCGTTAGTAGATAAATATACAACACCAAACCGATTCAAATATACTCATAAAATAAAAAAAGGACAGCGTTTTGCCGTCCTTTTCAAATGCAAGAAATCACCTATTAATTCAGATCAACCCAAACACTCTTTGTTTCGGTGTAAAGATCAATAGCCGATCTACCAAGTTCGCGACCAAAACCGGAAGATTTATATCCTCCGAATGGAAGTGCATTGTCGGTTGTCGAGATCGTATTGATCCAGACTGTTCCGGCCTTCACACTCCGAGCTATCTTATGTGCTTTCTTTATATCGCGTGTCCAGATCGAAGCCGCAAGACCAAACTGCGAATTGTTCGCTTCGGTCAATGCCTCTTCGACCGTATCAAATTTGATCACGCTTGCCACAGGTCCGAAAATTTCCTCTTGCGCGATACGCATCGAATTTTTTACATTTTCGAATACCGTCGGCTTCATAAAAAAGCCTTTGGTACCGATACGTTCTCCGCCAGCAACAATATTTGCGCCTTCGGATTTACCGATCTCTACATAATTCAGTACGCGATCAAGATGCTCGGCTGAGATCAGCGAGCCAAGACGGGTTTTCGGGTGGAGCGGATCACCGGCGACCATTTTGTTTGCTCGAGAAGTCAGCACCGACATAAATGCATCATATCCCGCAACTTCAACAAAAATACGCGAGCCCGCAGTACACATTTCGCCTTGATTAAAGAAGATACCGCCAAGCGCATATTTTGCTGCAAGCTCAAGATCGCTATCAGCAAAAATAATATTTGGTGATTTACCACCAAGCTCGAGTGAAACGCGCTTCAATGTTTTTGAAGCAGTCTTCATAATTTCTTTGCCAACTTCAACACTTCCGGTGAATGCTACTTTGTCGATCAATGGGTGCTCCACAATTGCAGCTCCGGCAGTTGCGCCAAATCCAGTCACGACGTTAAACACACCCGCAGGTATTCCTGCTTCGATCGTAAGTTCAGCAAAACGTAAAGCGGTGAGTGGTGTCTGCTCGGCTGGCTTTAGGATAACGGTGTTGCCGCAAGCAAGTGCTGGGGCAACCTTCCAAGCGAGCATTTGCAACGGAAAATTCCAAGGCACGATCTGTCCGCAGACACCGATCGGTTCGCGCAACGTATAGGCAAAAGCATCTCCGCCGTGAGAGACAGGAATAGTCTCTCCAGTGATCTTCGTTACCCAGCCTGCATAATATTCAAAACACTCTGCGGCTTGTGGAATATCAAATTTTGACGATTCGAAGATCGGTTTTCCGGTATCAAGGGTTTCAAGTTCTGAAAGTTCTTCCGAGTTAGCGCGGATCAGATCAGCAAGACGCAATAAGCATCGAGTACGTTCTTGAGAGTTCATCTTTCTCCAAGGACTTCCTTCTTCAAATGCTGCGCGCGCTGCTTTTGCCGCACGATCAACATCAGCGGCATCACCTTCGGCAATAGTACAAAGTACTTCGCCGGTTGCAGGATTAATGGTTTCGAATGTTTTTCCGCTTAGCGCATCAACGAATTCCCCACCGATAAATAATTTACCGGGTTTTGGTTGTGCTTTCTGTGGTTTTAACTCGACAAGAATATCTTGAGTCATTGTAGCGTCGTTCATAAGATTTATTCTTTAGATGGTTCTTCTTTGGGCTTCATAAGCGAAGCGGCTAATTGTTTTTTAAAAGATCGAATTCTCTCAACAAAATATTTTTTATCCTCTTTTTTGAGAGCATATTGCAATGCCATTTCTTCATCACGAATTGCCTCATCAAAGTGTTGCAACGAAGCATTGATCAATGCCCGTGTATCGTAGAAATCCGAGACTTTCGGCTTTTTGGCTATTGCCTCGTTGATAACAAGCAGTGCTTCATCCCAACGCTTGCTAAAATTCGCAAGATCCCATGCAAAATTATTGAGCACATCAGGGTCTCGATCACCGGTATATGCAAACAAATTGTCATACCCGACAACGATGCTGTCGATCTTTTTTCGGGCTTGATAGAATTCTAACAAGTCATGCAGTCCTTGCACAGCTTCGAGGCTATCATTTCCTTTTTTTGGGAGAGAGTATATCCACTGTTTTAGATATGAGGTTTTGCCTTCAACAGAAAATCGTAGATAGGCATATTGTTTTGCTGCCGCCCTCGATTCTTTGGGTCGGTCTTTCATATTCGATATAACACCCAATTGATAAACGGCAGAATCATACTCTGCTCTGGCTATTAGGCGATCGAAAAATTTCATTCGTGCTGAAAAATTCGTCGTATCGCTCCAAAATGCGTGGCTTAAATATTGAACACTATTTTTCCCTGCAAGAAAATCGGAGATGGTATTGATAAATTCTTTCGAAGTCAATAAGTTTGGTAATGCAATACGTTCGATCTCATCGCCATTCGGTGCAAGTAGAATAGCAGTCGGGCGCGATGCGATCGCATAGCCCTTCTCAAGTCCATCGAGGCGATGCCCAAGATTTGCCAAGCTATCAAAGCCGACCGAAGGTGGTGGATCAACAGAAAAGTCATTAACCGCAAGCTCAAAGTGTTGGCTGAGAAATGTTTGAACGGTGGGATCTTCTAGGATGCGATCTCTAAACCCTTTGCTTGCCGAATCGACATAATCAACATTAAAAGCAATAACAGGGCGATTAGTTTTTTTTGCCTTTGCAAGCGCATCTTCCCACATCATCGTGATCGGAAAACGCCACTGCCCCGTGTTATGGAGCATTGCCATCGTATCAATGACGCTACCTTCAACAGTAAAGCGCGGTTTAGCCGAAGGTACGTTCTTCCTTTTCTGCGCAATAGCTGGCGAAATGCAATACAAGCACAATATTGTCAGTAATACTTTTTTCACGATTGCGCGTTACGTCGCGAGTGAACACGCTCGATCTGCTCATCGGTGAAGCCTGCCGTTTTCATGGTCTCAACGTCCCACATAGCACTGTCCATCAGACGAAGCATCGATTGTGAAAGCCCCATCATTGCAAAGCCACCGTCGTGGAAAAGATTTTGCATCGTGACCTTTTGGGTATAATCTGAAAGCAGAGTCGTACAATAATCACCGCATTCCTCGGCCGATGCATTGCCGAGTGGAGCAAGAAGATCGGCGTAATAAAACATTTTATCGAAATCTTCAATGCCACTACCAGCACGAGTCCAGGTCGGTGATTGCGAAACAGTATTGACACGAATCTTTTTTGATCCCAGACGCGAAGCAAAATTACGAGCGATACTTTCTAAGATCGCTTTTGCTTCTGCCATATCAGTATAGGTCGTGAATGGTCGCTGTGCCGCCATGTGGGTGATAGCAAGAATGCTTGCATAGTCGTTCAAGACGTCGTGCTGTAATGCCGAGGCGATCAACCGATGCAATGAAAGACCCGATACATCAAGCGTTTTCAAATACCAATCGTAATTTGATTTTTCGTAAGGTATGCCTTTACGAATATTCTGCGACATCCCGACTGCGTGTACGATAAAGTCGATCTTGCCGAATTTCTCTTTGACCTGGGTAAAGCAAGCGTCGATCTCTTGCTGATTTGAAGCATCGCAGACAATAAGTGGTGCATCACCACAAAGCGTTGCCAGTTCTTGGGGCTTACCGATCCTCAAAGCGAGCGCAACATTGCTGATCGCCACCTGAGCACCTTCACGATAGATCGAACGAGTGATATGCCACCCAATACTCGATTCATCGAGAGGACCAAATATGATCCCAGTTTTGCCTTTTAATAAACCATACGATTTTTCTTCAGCCATGACGGTTACTTAATGTAATATAGTAAAACACCAAAAACGACTGCAAGTATCCCAATCTTAAAGAATAGTGGATTATTGCATATCCGAATCGAACTCGGTTTGCACCTTAAATTCGTGAAATACAAGCCCAGAAAGCAATTTTGGGTAGAAAAACGTGGATTTTTGTGGCATAAATGAGCCTTCGGTTGTCACCGCTATCATTTCATCTGCGGTGACAGGCTTCAGAATAAATGCGGCATTATACTCATGAGTCGTTATCATTTCATCCAACTCTGATAACGTGTGAGGATAGAGCAAATTTGTTTTGGCATTGATCTGCTCTTGAGATAACCCAATGACCCCTTTGAGAATCTTCTCGTGTAAACGACTAACTGCCAGACGCTCAAGAGCAGAACTTGAGACATTTTGCTCATCGATCACTACACACCAGATCGGGTCTTCGGAAAATTGGATCACGGTTAATGCATTCAACTCTGTGAAAAATAATTCTAACGCAGCTTCTCGTGAATCTTTGAGTACAACGGTAAATTGTTTTCGCAGTTCTGCGAGAACCTTGAACTGATCAAATGAGTCGACACCATAAAGAATACGATGCGTCGGAAGTATCACCGTCCCCTCTCCACGAATGTTTGCAAGATAGATCATAATATGATCGGCGCCTAGAATCTCGGGATGTGCTTCAGCATAAGAGAGAGCCGTTTCATAACGATGATGTCCGTCGGCTATCACCACACTCTTTGAAGCAACCAGATTTTCGATTCTCTGGACAAGCGCTTTATCGGTCAATCGCCACATAATATGTCGAACACTCTCGCCTGTTTGCAATGTCTCGTCAATGTCCGCTATTGGTGCCATCGCCGTCACACTATCAATAGTATGATCAAAGATCTGAGCCTCTTCATCAATGAGCCCGAAGATCGGACTGATATTCGTCTTCACGGCATCGAGCAATGCGAAGCGATCTTTCTTCGGAGCAGAGAGTGTTTGCTCGTGAGGGAGTACATTCTTTTCAGAATATGGTGATACTTTTAATCTTCCGATCACACCTCGGCGAGTAACTTGGTCGCCATCTGGCGTTCGAAAAGTTTGATAATACACATAGAATGTCGGCACTGCGTCGGTGAGCAGTACGCCTGTTTTCTTCCAAGAATCGTAATATTCTTTTGCCGCACCATACGGGTCGGCTTCACCATTGAGTTCTAAACGGATGACGTTGTGAGGATCTTTCTGATAATATTCATCACGTTGCGATTCGGAAATAACATCGTATGGTGGCGCAACAACTGACCGCATCTTTTCGGTAGCAGGATCATATCGCACTCCTTTGAATGGAAGAAATTGATTCATATTTATGCGGTATATCCTAAACTGCGTAGCATATTCTTGTCATTGCGCCAATCGGAACGGGCTTTGACGTGAAGTTCGAGAAATACAGGCTGTCCCAAAAACGTCTCGATCGATTTACGCGAATATTCACCAAGACGTTTGAGCATCTCGCCATTTTTACCGATTAAAATTCCTTTTTGTGATTCACGCTCAACCAAAATTTCCGCACTAATGTACCACTTCCCTATTTCGCGCTCTTTATATTCATTGATGATCACTTCGGTCGAATATGGCACCTCATCTCGAAACATCGTAAATACTTCTTCTCGGATAAATTCAGCTACAAAGAAACGATCATTTTGATCACTCAATTGGTCAGTATCAAAGAATGGTTTGTCGCCGGGAAGGAATGGCCTAACCGAAACAATAATTTGCTTCGTGTTATGCTTCTTTTTTGAAGAAATCGGGATGATCTCGCTAAAGATATTCATTGCGCCGTACTCAGCCAGTAGCGGCAACAAATTGTCACGATTCTTAATAAGATCTATCTTTGAAAGCAGAAGGATCATTGGCTTCTCACCTGCAAGCTTTTTATAGGTCTCCCATTGTGCCGGCAGTGCTGATTCCGGTGTGCGAGTAGCCTCGGCAAGGACAAGGATCACATCGGCATCGGCAAACGAACGCTTCACTTCTTCGAGCAGTGCTTTATGATGAAGTGTATTTGGGCGCGGCATTATACCGGGCGTGTCGAGAAAGATGATCTGCTCGGCTTCGGTCGAAAATATTCCGAGCACACGCTTTCTCGTGGTTTGTGGCTTTGCCGAAATGATCGAAAGTTTTGTTTCGAGCAACGTATTGAGTAGTGTTGACTTTCCTGCATTCGGAATGCCCACGATCGCACAATACCCAACTCTCATTATTTGTTCTTGTTCGTTCACAGTAGTATTATGGTTCTGCTATCAGTTCTGTCACACGAGCATCTGCACTGCGCATCGCTTCGGCAGATGTTTTCCGTTTATAGAGTGCTTGCGCAACCTCATCTTCAAGGATCATTTCGATCTCAAGCCATTTCGGATGCACAGGCGTCATCCGAGCGTTTTTTAATTGCTCGATCAAAATATTTCCCTGATTGCGATTCAAATAGAAACTATCTCGTTGCAACGAACGATCCGCTGGAAAGATATTAAATGCTTTTGCCAGACGAAGCTCGTTGTCAGGTCTCGAAAGGAATGCCACCAATTTCTCAGCTTGCAATTTCATTGCTGAGCGAGCATTGATCGAAAGATATTCTCCCCCAGCGAATGAAACTCCGCGATGCCCATTATTCCCGGGAAACGGCGCACAGTACCAACGAAAATCAGCTTTGGCAAGTGGCTTCAACAGCCATGCACCACTATAGAGAATCCCAAGTTTGCCACGCTTAAAAAGATCATCAAGGTTTTTTTGTGTTTCTAAAACCCCAACATCCAGTTGTTTGACATAGAAACTGAGTGCTTCTATATTTTCTTTAGTTGCGAAAGACGGTTTGCCATTCTTATCAAGAATGCCTCCACCATTCGACCAAAACTGAGGCAATATTTTTTTATACAAACGATGCGCGTCCGACCCGTTGACACCAATGCCTTTTAGATCAGCAAGCGTATTAATTTTTTCTCCAAGTTGGTACATTTTATCCCAACTGCTCAAATCAACATTATTTGAATCCGCCCCAATTGCTTTGGCAATAATTTCTTTATTAATAAATAGTACTCTCGTATCAACAAACCACGGCAGTGCATAAGACTTGTTTTGCCATACACCCGGAGCGCGTGAATATTCAGGGGTTGAGTCGAATCGAGAGGCAAGTGAGGACATTTTCGAAAGATCTTCGAGCACATCATTTGCCGAGAATTCCGCGATCCAATCACTTCCAAACTCGATGACATCCGGCGCAGTCTCAGCATTAAAGTTGATCATCAACTTTGTCTTTCCATCACTCCAACTGAGTTCGGAAGCTTCAACTTGTATATCAGGATTTTCTTTTTTGAAATCGGCAATAACCGAGTCCATTACTGCGCGCTGGCCTGGTTCGCTCCAAAAATGAGAGAATCGTAATACATTCGGAGCTATGCCCCGATCACAAGAAAAAGCGGTTATACAAAAAAGGAGAGAGACACCTATTCGAAAAGCATTTAGACTATTTTGCTTCAACCGCCGAGGCGATCTAAAAAAAGAGAGGTGTACATACTCTTTTTTTTTCAGATCGCTTCGGCGTTTTGCTTTTCGCAATAACATTACTAAATATTATTGTCCGACACCGTGACAATTTTTATATTTCTTGCCACTCCCGCAAGGACAAAGATCATTTCTTCCAACCTTCGGCGCAACCCTGATCGGGGTTTGTGGTGCCATCTGTCGTGGCGGCGGTGGCATTGTCGGCTCGCCCATTTCTCCTGCCATTTCAGGTGAAGCCATCATCGTTGAGTGGTAATCGGGTTTGCTCGCGGTAACTTTCCGAGACGAAGCTGCTCGAGATGGCATCATTCGCTTTACCGCTTGTTCGGGCTGTTGTTGGTCAACAGTAGGATAGAGTTTGAATGCCATATCTAACACGCCATCGCGGATAAAGTCGAGCATCTGAGAAAACATTCTAAAGCCTTCTTGCTTATATTCGATCAACGGATCTTTCTGTCCGTATGCGCGAAGACCGATTCCCTCTTTGAGTTCATCCATTTCGCGAAGATGGTCGCGCCATTTTTCATCGATCACTTGCAGTGTTGCAAAGCGCTCGAGTGCAGCCATTATGTCATGACCAAGCTGATCTTCTTTTCGATTATAAAAAGCTTTTACTTCGTCAATGATCTGCGAAGTTAAACCGTCTTTACCGGCTTTCCCCCATGCTTCACGATCAATAAGTACGTCAGCCATAAAGCGCATCAAGATCTCATCATGGATCTCGTCGTACAGACCCTGATCATATCTTGTTCCGACGATCTCAGCAACACTATCTTCAAGCATTTCAAAGATCTCGTCTTTAAGGCGCTGTCCGTAGAGTGCGTGACGACGGCGATCATAGATCACCTCGCGCTGTGAGTTCATCACATTGTCATACTCGAGCAAACGCTTACGAGTCGCAAAGTTATTTTCTTCGATCTTCTTTTGGGCACGTTCGACCGACTTGGTGATCATTGAATGATTGATCACTTCACCTTCTTTCATCCCCATCTTCGACATTACACCCGAGATACGTTCAGAGCCGAACAATCTCATCAGGTCATCTTCGAGAGAAATAAAGAACTGCGACGAACCCGGATCGCCCTGGCGACCCGCACGACCGCGGAGCTGACGATCGATACGTCGTGCTTCGTGACGTTCGGTACCGACAATATGCAACCCGCCAGCATCGGCAACACCAGCGGCAAGTTTAATATCAGTACCACGGCCAGCCATATTCGTTGCGATCGTGACCGCACCTTTTTGACCAGCATTCGAGATGATCTCGGCTTCGCGAGCATTTTGCTTTGCGTTGAGAACATTGTGAGGAATGTTCATTCGTTTAAGCATTCGAGCGATCGTTTCGGAAACTTCAACACTCGTCGTACCAACCAATGTTGGACGACCAATTTTGATCATCTCCTGAATTTCTTCGATCAATGCATTATATTTTTCTCGTTTCGAGCGATACACATTATCGTTGCGGTCATCGCGTTTTACTACACGATTCGTTGGAATGACGACCACATCTAATTTATAAATTTCAAAAAACTCTCCTGCTTCGGTTTCAGCAGTTCCGGTCATACCGGCAAGTTTTTTATAGAGTCGGAAATAATTTTGAAGCGTAACGGTCGCAAGTGTTTGCGTATCGCGTTCTACCATTACGTTTTCCTTTGCTTCGATTGCCTGATGCAATCCCTCTGAGTAGCGTCTTCCTGGAAGGATACGACCGGTAAATTCATCAACGATCATTACCTTCCCGTCTTGAACGACATACTCAACATCTTTTTCATACAAGCAATAGGCACGTAGTATCTGTGAGATCGTATGCAAACGATCAGAACGATCTGCATAGACACGCGTCAGCTCATCTTTTTTCAGTTGTATCTCTTGCGCGCTCATCACATCGCTATCCATCATCGAAAGCTCGGTCGCAATATCAGGAAGCACGAACAGATCGCGGTCGGTGCCACCGGCAGCAAGGAAATCACGACCTTTTTCGGTAATATCGATCTGATGATTCTTCTCCTCGGTAACAAAATACAACTCCTCGTCGATCAAATGCATATTGCGACTACTATCTCGCATATATTCGAGTTCGGTGGTCTGCATCAACTTCAGCATATCCCCATCGGAGAACATCTTCATGAGACGCTTATTCTTGGGCATTCCATGCTGAGCTCTTACCAAAAGCACACCAGCTTCTTTGCGTTTGTCCGAATCGCCTGTTTTCAAAAGTTCTTCTGCTTCGGCAGTAAACTTCGCAACCAAACTTTTCTGGGCATTGACCAATCCTTCAACCGTAGGCTTCAACTCATCAAACTTATGTTCAGATGCCTCGACAGGGCCGGAAATGATAAGCGGAGTACGGGCTTCATCAACCAACACAGAATCAACCTCATCAACGATCGCAAAATAATGTGGTCGTTGCACCATATCTTCGACCTGCGTGACCATATTATCACGCAAATAGTCGAAGCCGAATTCATTGTTCGTACCGTAAGTTATATCTGCAGCGTATTGTGGTTTGCGATCCCACGGTTGCATCGATTGCAAGATCTTACCAATAGTCAATCCCAAAAATTCAAAGATCTGCCCCATCCATTCTGAGTCACGCAATGCGAGGTAATCATTCACCGTTACCAAATGCACACCCTTACCAGCAAGAGCATTCAAGTACATTGGAAGTGTTGCAACGAGTGTCTTTCCTTCACCGGTTGCCATCTCCGAAATTTTGCCTTGATGGAGTACGATACCACCAATAAGCTGAACATCATACGGGATCATATCCCAACGTACTTCTTGTCCACCGGCCAACCACGTCTTCCCACAATGACGGCGACAAGCATCTTTGACCACAGCAAACGCTTCGGGCAAAAGCTCATCGAGCATCGCAGAGGTCTCAGCATAAATATCTTTTTCGAGCGCGGCGACACGATCAATAACATTCAATCGCTCTTCGTGTGGGATGTCCTTCTTCAACTCTTCTTGAAGACTAACCAATTCATCTTCCATTTCTCCGATAGCAGCACGAATACGTCCGCGAAACTCATCGGTTTTTGCACGGAGTTCGCTGTCGGAAAGCGATGCAAGTTTGGCATACTCTTCGTTGATCTGATCAACGATCGGCAGTAAGTTCTTCACATCTTTTTGGTTCTTCGACCCAAATACTTTTTCTATAAACTTCAGCATAGTAAGCAATAAATATAATGAATGAGACACGAAATATGCACTATGAATACGATCAGATATTTTTATCCGAAATCCATATTATTTCAGAATTTCATTCTTTTTTGGAAATAAAAATGTCCGGCAGAAGCAAAAAATGGCGTTTTTAGGCCAAAAACCGCACCTTCCGTCCATAGACTTCTTCAAACAGAGTTTTCTTACGGTCGGCTCCCCATATTTCTAATGCGGCATCCCGTTGCAAACCACGCTTGAGACGCAATTGCATTTCGACTTTGACCGACCCTACAGTGCAATCTACGGCTCGAACGATACCGATGTTTCCGCGATCGAGTCCTTCGGCTATTCTCAGAATTGCCGAAAGCTTCCTGACCAGCTCTCTATCCTCATCGCGATCAAGCATCAAAAACCCTTCGTGTTTTAATTTTGGGTGAGATTTCCGATGGTACCTCGCGGTGTTTGCAATGATCTCGATCTCCTCGTTCGTAAAACCTAAAAGATCGGAATGACTTATAATATAGTAGGTGTGGAGATGATGCTCTGAATGAGAAATGTGATATCCAATATCATGCAGCAATGCTGCGTAAAAAAGGTACTCACGTTCTTTCAGGGTAAGACGATGCAGTTTTTTTGTCTGGTCGAATATTGAAAGCGCCAACCGAGCCACTTGTTCGCCATGTGCTTCGTCATAAGTAGAAAGCTCGCCGAGGTGACGAACACTCTGTTCGCGGATGTTAATGATCTTCCGATGCGCTGTACCATCACTATTGCGATGGTTTCGGATGTGATCGTAGATCACTCCTTCGCGAAGTGCAAAATTACTGACAAGCATTTTCTTTACGCCGAGCAACTTCATTGATCCTTCAAGGATCAATGCGCCGCCAAGAATAATATCAGCGCGTTTTTCGTCAAGACCTGGGATGCGTTTTCTTTCGGCAACTGTTGGTGCGGCAATAAGGCGACGGACTATCTCGCGAACCTCGCCGTATTCGATCGTAAAATTATTCAGTCGAATTGACGATGAACTCGTTCCTGCTTGCTTACGCGCTATTGCGATCATTGATGCAACGGCTTGCACCGTACCACTTGAACCTGCAACCGCTTCGAAGCCGCGCTTGGTGATCTCACGCGCTGTCTGTGCAAGTTCTCCGATGATATGATTTCGTGCCGCTTCGATATCTTTAGCTGTTGGGCGCTCCCCAAGCCTAAAATGTTTGGTTAACCGTATGGCACCAAGTTTATGACTGGTAATGTATTTAGGGTTGCCTCGTTCGCCAAGCACATACTCGGTCGAACCACCACCAATATCAAATACCAAAGTACGTTTTGAATACAGAGGAAGTGCTTGCAAGACTCCAAGATATACGAGACGTCCTTCTTCAAAACCCGAAACAACATCAATACGGATTCCTATTTCTACTCGAGCCCTGCGAATAAATTCATCTTGGTTCTCTGCTTCACGAATAGCACTCGTCGCGATCGCTCTGATCTCTTTTACTTTCCTTGCATCAATGATCGCTTTAAAACGACGAAGTGCGGCAATACCCCGATCCATAGCCTCTGGTGTCAGATATTTCATATCCGCACCGCTTTCACCCAAGCGGACCATATCTTTTTCGCTCGCTACAACACGAAAAGATCCGTTCGGCGTTGTATCGGCGATGACGAGATGAAATGAATTCGTCCCAAGATCAATTGCAGCAATGCGCATTGTACATTTTTATTTTAGGTCGATCGCAGGTCGTTGGTAATGCGTGGCTAACGCATTAAATGCTGGAATGATCGTGGCTTCCATTCGTGACATAATTTTGAACTGACGCTCAGCTACCATTGAAAGCGTTTGATACACATCATAATCCTGTTGGGTAGGTTTTGCATCAGCACTCTTGACTACATCATAGAGAATTGCCAGTTTATCATTGAGTCCGATCGGGAATCGTAACGCGTCCTCACCTGCTTTGATCTTTTTTTGTATCAATTCATCTTCAATTTTTTCGAGTGTATCCAAAATGGGTTTTGCGGCATCTTTGAGCGGTTTTGCTTCAATAGTATCATGAAAGCCAGCTAAATATCCATCAATATTACCTTTGATCTTCCGGAGACGATTGACCGTTTTGTGAATGGAAGATAATTCATCTCTAATCTTTAATGATAATTCTTTCTGTTGCAAAAGATCGGCTTGCTCTACTTTTATTTTAGGATATTCGAATACTTCCAATGATTGTTCGCCGAGAAGTGTATCGCCTTTTGACAATCGTACAATATATTTGCCGGGGATGACTTTAGGCCCACCAAGCGAACCCTGTAATATCAATCCGCCAGTGACTTCTGTTGCATCGGCGTATCGCAAATCCCAAACAAAGACATTCATACCAGAGTCTGCAGGAATAATGCCCGGTCGTTTGATCTGTGAATCTTCATAAAACTCTTTCTTTATCTTGATCGGCTCTCCTTTTTTATCTTTAGTGCTTGAATAGGTTATGATCGTATCACCTTGATCAGAAAGGAATAGTAAAGTAAGTTCACTTTCGGGTTTTTCTTTAAGGAAGTACCTAATGATTGCGCCGTTTGGTGCATTTTGTCCTTCAGTTATTGCTGTATCAGCTGAGCCACCATCAATACGTATGGTCTTTCTCGGAGCAAACAAACAATACTTCGAAGAAGCAATAGCATCATTGAGTTGATAAAGCGGAGTAATATCATCAAGCACCCAAAACGATCTGCCATGAGTTGCAATAACAAGATCGTTATCACGAGCTTGGACTTGAATATCATGAATGGGTGTGATCGGCAAATTCAACTGTAACGATTGCCAAGAACTACCGTCGTTGAAGGAGACATACATTCCCGTTTCTGTTCCGGCATATAATAATCCCCGACGATGTGGGTCTTCGCGAACGCATCGTGTAAACGCGCTCTCACCTATTCCGTCAGTGATTTGTCTCCAAGATGTTCCGTAGTCACTCGTCTTAAAAATATAAGGATGTCTGTCATCCCACTTGTAACGATGAGCGGCGACATAGCACGTACCGGCATCGTAGTGTGATGGTTCGACGATAGAAATGATTGCCCATTGTGGTAATGAGGGCGGAGTCACTTTTTGCCAATGCTTACCTTCGTCGGTACTGACATGAACAAACCCGTCATCTGTCCCCGCCCAAAAGACTCCTTTTTTAATCGGCGACTCGGCAAATGCAAATATATCTGGATAGGTCTCGGCGCCCGTATTATCTTTGGTGATCGGTCCACCACTTGAGCATTGCATTTCGCCTTCATTCCTCGTAAGATCAGGACTGAGAATTTCCCAACTTTGTCCTTCATTCGTCGTGCGATGAACAAATTGTGAGGTCACATACATCGTTTTCGAATCGAACGGAGAAAAAGAGATCGGAAACGTCCATTGAAATCGATATTTTTTCATACATGAGCCTTCGCCCAGCCCTGACTCAGGATAGACGGAAATCGCTTGATATTGATCTATTGATTTGGTGTATTTGCTCAATTGCCCATCATACTCACCACCATAAGTAATATCCGGATTATTCGGATCGGGGACGATGTATCCCGCTTCACCACCGGCTACACCATACCAATCATTCCTTCCGATAGAACCACCTGTCGTTCTGCTGGCTATTCTCATCGAGCCCCAGTCTTGTTGTGCACCATAAATATTATATGGGAAATCATTGTCAAGATTCACATGGTAAAATTGAGATGTCGGAAGCGCATGTTTTGACCAAGTCTGCCCGCCATTATATGTGATAGCTGCGCTTCCATCACTACCGATGATAAAGTTATCAGGGTTATCAGGATTAAACCACATATCGTGGTTATCGCCGTGTTCTTGTCCAACTTTTGAAAATGAATGCCCACCATCAACTGATTTCCAAAACTCAACATTCATAACATAGACTACATCCTGATTTTTGGGGTCGGCAAATACGCCACTAAAATACCAAGGTCGCTGAGTGAGATTATTGTTCGTGTCAATTTGTGACCATTTCTTTCCACCATCATCCGAACGAAATAATCCGCCATGCTCATTTTCGATCATTGCAAAAATTCTGTCCGGATTTGCAGGCGAGATCGACACGCAGATCTTTCCAATAATTCCTTTTGGCATTCCCGGATTTTGTGAAAGCGAGTTCCATGTGCTGCCACCATCTGTCGATTTGTAAAGCCCGCTACCTTCGCCACCACTGGTCAACGACCATGCTGTGCGATTTGCCACCCATAACGATGAATAAAGTATTGCAGGATTTGTGGGGTCAAACCTTACATCGATCGCACCGGTACTATCATTTTTACTAAGCACTTGTTGCCATGTTGTGCCACCATCAATGGTTCGGTACAACCCTCGTTCTTTGTTTTTACCAAACACTTGTCCAAGAACTGCAACAAAGGCAATATTTGGGTTCGTAGGATGGACGATGATCCTCCCGATCGAATAAGAATGTTCAAGCCCAATGTGCTTCCATGTTCTTCCGGCATCGGTTGATTTATAGATACCGTCGCCCAATGAAAGTGTGTTCCGAATCGCCGCCTCACCCATGCCTACATAAATAATGTTTGGGTCGCTCGGCGCGATAGCTAGCGCACCAACGGAGCTTGAATGAAAGGTGGTGTCAGAGATCGGAAACCATGTGTTGCCCCCATCTTCCGTTCTCCATACGCCACCGCCGGTAGCCCCCATATAATAAGTGAGTGGCTTTCCCTTGATACCGCTCACTGTCAGGCATCTACCACCTCTAAATGGACCTATCGAACGCCATTTAAGTCCCGAGTATAGAGACTTCGGATAAACCGTTGTAGCATCTTTTGCAAAAGACACACCGGTAAAAGAAAACGAAAAAATCACCACAGCAATAGCAACAACCCAACGTTTAGATATACGCATAAGTATTAACGATACAATTCTAAATTTTTAAAGCTCACAACAACTACTGTATTTCTTCAAACTCGGCATCAATGATCTCTTGGTTCGCGAGTTGGTCATTAATTTTTTCTTTGCCTATATTTGTTGACTTCGCTGAGGGATTTTCGTTATAGACTTTCTTTTTTTGGCGAAAACCTTCCATAAACGGTTCGATGATCCTACGATAGAATATCAAATAGATCGCCGCAAATAACACAATCTCAAGAAAAAATTTCAACGTCGTTGTTCAACAAATGATGTATTGATAACGCTTTGTGGTTTAGTTTTGATCGCTATTCTTCAAGCGAGCGAAAGAATGGATCGCTGGAAATCATATACTCGACCGGAGGATACGGGAAACGCTTTATCGCCTCCACTAATTGTTCGAAATGATCGGGGCGACCAAGAAAATCAAAATGGTCACAACTCGCAACGATCAACCGGCTATCGCGATAGTGAAAGAAAAAATCATTATAAGCATTCACTAACAATTCAAGATAATCCCGTGTAATTCCTTGCTCAAAACTTCGACTGCGCTTGCGAATATTCTGTTGCAACAAACTCACACTCCCCTGCAAATAAATGACAACATCCGGTGTCGGGAGAGATTTGCTCAGAGCGCCTTGAACTTCATCGTAAAGCTTTAACTCATCTCTTGAGAGATTGACCTCAGCAAAAATGCGGTCTTTTGCAAACACATAGTCACTCACGATACTTTCATAAAACAGATCAGTATGGATCATATCCTGATGCTGACGATAGCGCGAAAGCAGAAAAAATAGTTGGGTCTGAAATGCAGAACCCTTGCGGTCACGATAGAATCGTTCGAGGAACGGGTTTTCCTCATATTGCTCGAGAATCAGGTTTGCCTTGAAACGCTCGGCGAGTAATTCGGCAAGAGTTGTTTTCCCAACGCCGATCGGCCCCTCAACCGCAATATAGCGGATATCAGGAGTATCGTACTTTGTCGAGCGGCTCAGCGCAAACGCTTGGTCATTGGTCACAGCTAACTTTCCCACGTCGTTATGTAAGGGGTTGTTTCGAAGACGAATATACGTGAACCGAAGCGGTATCATCCCCCAAATCGCTAAGTAACGATTCGATCGTCCTATGAAGGATCGGATGATAAAGCGTGGGAGCGATCTCGGAAAATGGGACCAATACAAAGGCACGAGTCGAAATTCCAGGATGCGGAACAGTCAAATTTTCTGTATGTATTACTTCCTGATCATACATTAGTAGATCAAAATCTATCTCACGCTCATGCCAACGCTCACGTTTGTTCCGTCCAAGTATAATTTCAAGGTCTTTCAATTTCTGATGTAGAGCTAATGGGTCTGTTTCGACCTCTAACGACACAACAGCATTCAAAAAATCCGACTGTTCGGTAAATCCGAACGGTGCAGTTTCATAGATCGAGCTGGCATTGATGATCTTACCGACCGTTCTGAGCAACTCGATAGCCTCCTCTATTCGCGAAAGGCGTGGTTCGATGTTTGTGCCGATTCCGATATACGCTATGTGCATCTTATCTGCTAATCGTGAGTAACACTCCAACACTTTCAACCTCAAGCTCCATCGGGGGGTGAAGCTTTCTGACTTCTACAGTCACACGATCGATCGTTGGTTGCTCCTGAAGTATCATTTTACAAATATCATTTGCAAATGCTTCCAAGAGATAATATTGTTTTTCCTTCGATATACGAGCTACCGTTTTTACGAGGCTCACATAATCAAGTGTATCTTCGAGTTTATCACTCTGAGCACCGATAGGAATTTTCATATCGACAGCAATGTCAATTTCAAAGTGATTGCCATTCAAACGCTCTTCTTCATACGCCCCATGATGAGCGAACAATTTGATGGTATTGAGTCTGATCGTAATATGATTAGCGTTTGACATATCGTTTCATCCAGGTCATTTGTCGTTTGGCGTATTGTCTTGTCAGTATGATGATCTCCTCTTGTGCTTCGGCAATAGAAATATTATTTCGTATTACTTCGAGAAGAGTTTTATACCCTATCGCCTTCATCGCCGGCATATCCTCTGTTACCCCATTTGCAAGCAACCGTGATATTTCCTCAAGCCAACCCGATGCGAGCATCGTTTTTACACGCTCTGATATTTGTTGATGCAGATCACTTCTCTCAGGAAAGAGAACCGTAAATTTTGGAGAATATTCGAACGGGTCAGCCCGTTCCTTGCGTGCTTCACCGAGTGACTTACCAGTGGCATAATAGAACTCCCATGCGCGCTGCAACCTTCTCGGGTTTTTTTCACGGACGATCTGTCCATATAATTCACTATCTATGGGTTCGAGAAGTCTGAGCATCTCATCAAAACCTTTTTCTTCAAGTTCAATATGAAAACGGTTTCGGCTCGAAAGAATTTTTTCCTCATCTATTTCAACGTCAGGAATACCGATAAATAATGCATCGATATAAAAACCGGTTCCCCCAACAACAAGCGGCTTCTTTCCCTGCTTAATGATCTCACGAATAGCTTCTCGTGAGCGTTTGGAATATTTTGCCGCGCTAAAGGTCTCGCTTGGCTCGAGAATATCGATCAGATGATGCGTTACTTCGCGCAATTCTTCAGGTGATGGCTTTGCAGTGCCGATATCGAAGCCTCGATACAATAGTGAGGCATCAGCATTTACGATCTCTATCGAATCATCTTCCCTTCCTTGCTTGAGGGCTAGAGCTGATTTACCACTTGCCGTCGGACCGACAATTACATCAATAGTCAGCTCTTGTATCGGTTCACTTACGGTCATCCTGCGACCAACCTTCTTTCCCGATCAAAGGGACGAACATAAACTCTGGAAGCTCGGTAACCGTCAGTTTCCCTTCGTTCGATACGATAAGATACATTTTTTGTTTATCCAATGACCCCACCGGAATAATGAGCCTTCCACCATTCGGGTTGAGCTGCTTCACCAATGTTTCCGGGACATCGGGCGCACCGGCAGTAACGATAATGGCGTCATAAGGAGCATATTCATCCCAGCCTCTCGAACCGTCGCCACCTCTTGAAAGGATATTGTTATACCCAAGCAGGTCAAATCGTTTTTTTGCCTCTTGCAATAACGGCATGTGACGCTCGATCGTAAACACTTTACATCCGAGTGCAAAAAGAACCGAAGCTTGATAACCTGAACCCGTACCGATCTCTAATACCTTTTCTTGCGGTTTCAGACGTAGTGCCTGTGTCATATACGCGACGGTGTATGGTTGTGATATCGTCTGACCTGAACCGATCGGAAGTGCAGAATCTTCATACGAACGAACAGCAAAATGCGAATCAAGAAATATTTCGCGTGGTAAGTCTTGCATCACACGAAGCACTCGTTCATCGGTGATGTTTCTTGAACGTAAAAACTCGATCATTTGCCGACGCTCATGTGCGAAGTGATTCCCGGTCGATTGAACAGACGTTCGTTTTGATTTCAGATCAAGCATTAATACAATATTAAAATTTTATTTATCTATCAAGCCCTTCACGTGATTCAAGCGCATAATCCTTTGCCTGCCCAGATAATGCTACCGCATCTTGTTGTATTGGAACTGGTCCGGTGATCGATTCAGTGATCTTCTCTCGCAATTCATCACTAGTAAGATTTAATGAGAGCCGCCCATTCTTTGCCAGTGCAAACTCACCGGTCTCCTCGCTCAGCACTATTGTCACAACGTCGGCTTGTTCGGAGATGCCGAGGGCGGCACGGTGCCGAGTACCAAGCATTTTTTCTCCTATTGATTCAACTTGTGACAATGGTAGTGTACACCGAGCGGCTTCGATATACCGATCTTTTATGACGACAGCTCCGTCATGCAATGGGCTTCGCTTGTTAAAGATACTCACTAACAATTCTTTTGATATTTGTGCATGCAATGGGAGCCCCGTATCGACGAAGAGTTTAATATCAGTCGTCCGAATAATAACGATCAAAGCCCCCTCGTGGCGTTGACGCAACTCCTCGAAAGCCCGAACAATAATATCAGCATATTCGGCAACATCCGTTCGAATAAAAAATTTAAAGATAGGGTTACGTCCGAGGAATAATAATAACCGTCGTAGCTCCGGTTGAAACAACACAATAAGTGCGATCACCCAAATATCGGTTAATGTTTTTAATATCCAAGAGAGCGTCCGCATATCAGCGGCTCTTGCCACCACCGAACCGACAATAACCAAGACAAGCCCGAGAAACACCTGCGCTGCAATCGTACCACGCATCGCAACATAGAGGCGGTAGAACAGGAATGAGACAAGCAAGACATCGATAATGTCGAGCCATGTGATCGTCAGAAAGCCTATTGAGAACAGATCCATCGTAGAGTGTTAACTATGAAGCTCTCTCGTTTGTCCCGTCTTCATTGTGATAATTTTCATACGCATTGATAATATCTCGAACAAGACGATGACGAAGAACATCTTTCTTTTCAAAATACACCATCTCGATTCCTTCAATGCCTTTGAGGATCTTTTGAATTTCTACTAACCCTGATTGTACCTTCGGAGGAAGATCGATCTGCGAAACGTCACCGGTGATCACCGATTTCGAACCGTTACCAATTCGGGTCAGGAACATTTTCATTTGGGTTGCGGTGGCATTCTGTGCTTCATCAAGAATAACGAAAGCATTGTTTAATGTGCGACCTCGCATATAAGCGAGCGGCACTACTTCTACAATATTGCGCTCGACATACGATTTTAGTTTTTCGACGGTCATCATTTCTTCGGCGGCATCATAAAGCGGCCGCAGATATGGATCAACTTTCTGAGAAAGATCGCCCGGCAAAAAACCGAGACTTTCGCCTGCTTCAACCGCAGGTCGGGCAAGAATGATCTTCGTCACTTCTCGATTTTTTAGCGCAGCAATCGCCATAGCAACCGCGAGATAGGTTTTGCCTGTTCCGGCGGGTCCGATGGCAAACACAATGTCGTTTTTCTTGACAGCGTTATAGTATTGTATTTGCGTTGGGGTCTTTACTCTGATCGGTTGATTATGCGTAAAGAGAACAATTGACTCTAGCTCACTGACATTTTCGGTCACTTCTTTCCCTGCCGAAATAATGTCAATAACGTTAGTAACGTCATTCCGTGTCAAGGTCCTTGCCTTGGAAAGTACGAATGCTAATTCGCTAAATACTCGCTCAATCATACTGACTTCTTGCGCTGCGCCTTGAAGCAAGATCGCATCGCCACGAGCAATGATGCGCGCATCAAAACGTTGTTCGATCAATCGTAGGAATTGATCATTCGGTCCGAAGAGCATTTGTGCTTCAGTCGGCGAAACCCTAATTTTGCGTTCTATTACTTCCATAGGTTCTATAAAGTAAAAACAAAGACCGTCTTCCCGTGTTGCGGAAAGACGGTCTTGAAACCTGCCAATTCAATTATGATCTTCAGTGTCGAAGATATAATGATATCTTAATGACGGCGATGGCGATACCCGGTCAGGTCTTTATCCTGTTCGGTGATAGCAGACTTCGAAACTTTCAACTGCTGTCCCGGGTAGATAAGGTCAGGGTTCTTGATCTGATCCTGGTTGTTATGCCAGATCTTCGGCCAAGCGAACGGATCGTTATAGATTTCAGGCTTTTTAGCAATGTTCCATAAGCAATCGCGATCTTTCTTCCAAGTACCGACAGTGTATAATGCTTCTGACGGAACCATGCCCTTCTTCATTTGCATGAAGCTGTTTGACATTACTGTCACACGATTACGGTGATCAGGAATGAGCACGAGCTTATTGCCACGCATATCACGGATTTCGTTTTCGAGTGCATCGACTCGAGATTTGTTCTGTGAAAGCATTTCCGGTGACATCGAGCGAAGAGTGTTTAGCTCCTGCTCATCACGGGCTAAACGCTCGCGATAGGCATTGTAACCGTTACGATCACTTCCGCAAAGCGCATAGAGCGCATCACGACAGCCGTTGACATCAGCCATACGTTGTTGCAAATCTGAATTTGTTTTTGCAATAGCGTCATTGGTCATTTTCAATTCTGCCTGAAGACTTGAGATCTCGGCACGGCGATACTTGATCGTCGAATCTGCTTGATCTTTTGTGAAGTTTTCAGGGTATTGTGCGAATGCAGTTCCGACAAAGCAGAATGCCGCAAGAGCGATAGTATAGATTATGATATTTTTCATATATTCTTCTCCTTGTGGCTTAATTATTTATGTTTCTTCTTTGTGACCATCGGTGGTGCCGGCGGTGGGGCTGGCTTCCAGTCGGTGCTATCTGACCAGATGTTTGGCCATTGCGTCAGTCCTTCGCGAACCGCAGCCGTCTGTTGTTGACAGTCAGCCAATTCACGATCCTGAGCAGCCAGTTTGCCTTGTGCATCACGAAGCGTTGCTTTCGCGCGATCAAGATCTTGTAATAACCCATCACGACTCTGATCGAGCTCACGAAGGCTTTTCATTTGTTCTTCAGTTGCTTTGTTCGAGCAGCTTGAAAGTGACATCGTCACTATTGCTGCAAGAGCTAACATCCGCATTAGTTGTTTTGGTGAAGACATATTCCTGAACTCCTTATGTTCGTTAATAAAAAATCTTTTGATTGCACCCGATGGTACTGCAAAAATACTACATTTTTAAGCCTAATCCAAGAATAATCAAATTTTATGCCAAAAAAGCCTCTAAAAGGCTGTTTTTAATGGTTTCGGGCAAGTACCCAGAGGATATTCGCCCGAAAGATCAAAACTATCACAACAAGCCGGTAACAACAGGATGTTATTCATGCCCAACAACATACCAAGTCGTAGTACCATCGGCAACAAGTGTTACTGATTTTCCTTGAGCACCAAGTGTTCCTGGAGTTCCGACCTGCACGATTGCCTGACCTGCCGCCGCTACGATCGTAATCGTGTTTGCATTATTATCGGTCTTTGTTACCGTGATCATCTGTCCTTTGTTCGCAGCTGTTGGGAGCGTTAGATTATATCCTGCTCCGGCATTTGTGACAAAAACAAAACGATCAGTCGACAAAGCTGTATAAGCCGCATTTTGTGATGTTACTGTTCCTCGCGACGAACCTGTCCATTCAAGAACTGGCGAAGCACCGGCAGTATTCACACCTAAGACCTGCCCAACATCGGTTGGCTGAGCGGTTGGCAACGTGTAAGTAATATCTGCTGTCTGTGCTCCGGCTTTGAAAGCTGAATAATGAGCTCCGGCGTATGTAGCGCTTCCATTAGATCCATAAAAACGCAGTTCACGAGAAGTACTATTCGTATTTCCGATCCAAAGATTCATATTTCCAAAGTAAGCAATGTTTGCTTGCCCAGTTACATCCGAAGCGGCGGTCATATTCACTCCGAAGCTATTCGAGCCCAATTTTAATTGCTGACCTCCTGGGATCACGGAATAATCACCCGTTGAAGTAATAGTGTTCGAACTACCTCCCGAAACAACAGAATATTGTGATGCGGCAACATTGTGTTGTCCAGCACCTACAAATGAATACTGACCAGAAGCAGTATCAATTTCACCACCAACGACTGTTGCACCTACCGCAGAGGATAAATTCTGATGACCACCGAAGACTGACGCATAAGATGAACCGTTTGACACGTTTCCATCACCACCCAAGACCACATTTGAAGTTCCGGTAGCACTATTAGCGTTTCCACCTCCGACGACTGCGTATTGTCCTGAAGCAATATTACTAAATCCACCACCGACGGTTGCGAATGTTTTACCACCACCTGAATTTCCCGCAGTGTTTTTCGCACCACCGCCGACAAATCCGTAGTTATCACCGATAGAATTTTGATTGCCCGAATTTCCACCGCCAGCAATGACAGATCCGACTCCTGAAGTGATAGTATTGCCGCTATACCCACCAATGATGTTTGCACTCGTAGCATTCGGCTCATAACGCATTACACGCTTACTGCCTTTATTGACGCCGTCTGTTTCAAAAACATGAATTTCAAATGCTTGATTATCCGTCGTGCCGAGATAGTTTGTTCCTGGTGTGGTAGCAGCATTTCCAGTAAGCGACCATCCCGATGACGCACCGCCATTTTGCCAATCGAGGGTCACGGTATATGGTCCAGCACCGCTGATGGCAGTTGCCGTCAGTACTTGATTCGTAGCAGGTTGTGTACTAGGAAGATCATAAGTGATGTCTGCCGCTTGTGCTCGAGCTCTCAATGCCGTAAAGTTAGAGCCGCTGCCGCTAGGTTCGGTAAGTTCAAGCAAACCTGCAGTATTCGTGTTATTGGAAATGAGAATATTTCCATTGTACACTTCTAACGCTTGCGTCGGGTCTTTACGACCAATACCTATTTGACCAGCCGAAGTGATCGCAACCGGAACGTTCGAACCAGTGCCATCATATAAGAATGCACGTTTAGTTGTTCCTGCAGAAAGATTTTGAACTCTAACACCATTATAGGTAGTGATTGCTGTATTTGGGACGCCACCACCAAGAGTTGGATTTTCTATAAGCAGTCCGTCAGCATTTGTAATAACTGAAGAGGTACTATTGAGCACAAAATTTGATCTTATAGCCGCACCATCGGTGATCGTTGTGCTATTACTAGTACTATTGGTTCGAATACTGCCGTAACTTCCAACGAGTGTGGAGTGAGTTATACCCGAAGTAGAATTATCGACTACTACTATACCATCATTTGCACGAATAGTATTGGTATTAGCACTGCCATTGATCGTGACAGTAGAATTAAAAGCACAATAAATCGATGAAGCACCAAGGGAAACTCCATTGGTGATCGTTGATGATGAGAACAATCCACCGAATGCGCCCGAAGGCGTTGACGGTGCAGATGCCGACGACGGCAAGACTGTCTCGATCGTCATACCGGTATAGATACCTGATCCTCCGCCCGGCAAAACTGCACGACCATACAATACACCAAAAGGAGTGGTTGCAGTAGTGGC
>JBBRNY010000030.1:0-26656 GCA_038229915.1 Kapaibacterium sp. (SeqCode)
AAGTTTACTCAATCAGTATGCTAAATAGATGCCTGCGGCTGTTCTTTCCGTAGTTTTGCATTCCAATGAAAACAGCAATTATTATCCCCGCAAGGCTTGCATCGGTCAGATTACCGAGAAAGCCGCTCAAACTCATCTCAGGCATTTCGCTTATCGAGCGTGTGTATCGTGAATGTGCCAAAGCCGATGGTATAGCCGCGTTAATTGTCGCGACCGATAGTGAAGAGATCAAATCGCACGTCGAATCATTTGGCGGCACCGTTATGATGACCCCACCCGACTGCGAGAACGGAACAATGCGTGTCGCAACAGCCGCGCAAGATCTTCCGGCTGAGATCGATGTCATCATTAATGTGCAAGGCGATGAGCCGCTCATCGATCCGGTCGTGATCGAAAAGCTACGCGAATGTTTCGAACGAGGTCCGGGAGTGCATATCGCCACACCAATTTCACCGATGATCGAGCCAAGTGACATGCAAAATCCGTCGGCTGTAAAAGTCGCATTGACTCGTGATAATCGAGCGTTATATTTTTCTCGTGCTCCGATACCGTTCGATCGAGACGGAGATAAATCTCTTTCATCAGGAATGTTCTGGAAGCATATCGGCGTCTATGGCTTTCGCAGAAAAACACTTCAGCAAATAATGACACTTCCGATGTGCCCACTTGAAGAAACAGAAAAGCTTGAGCAATTGCGTTGGCTCGATGCGGGATATTCTATTCATTGTGTGTCGGTCGATTACGATTCAGTTGCCGTTGATACACAAGAAGATGTTCTTCGAGTTGAGTCGATATTAAAACAGCGAGGCTTGGCATCATGACACTTGACGAAGCGCGCAGACAGTTTCCGCATACGTGGTCGGAGATGATCTATCTCAATCACGCCGCTATCAGCCCGATGAGCTTTCGTGTGCGCGAAGCAGTAAATAATTTTCTCGAACGCCGCTCGCTTAAAGGGATTGAAAGCTTTCCGTGGGCGCCAAAAATGGCGGTCGAAACAAAGAAGTTGATCGCCGAAAGACTCGGCACCACTGCCGAGCGGATCGCTTTTACGCTCAATACTTCCGAGGGAATGAATATCTTTGCCGAAGGAATTCAGTGGCAGCCTGAAGATCGGGTACTTCTTTATAGATATGAATATCCAACGAATGTATATCCATTCCTCAATCAAGCAAGAAAAGGTGTCGTCATAGATTTCTTCGAGACGAGTGACGGAAGAATAACGGTCGATGCTCTCAAAGAACACATCACCCCAAAGACAAAACTGATCTCACTGAGCTCAGTGCAATTTCTCAATGGCTTCCGTTCCGATCTTGAAAGCATCGGTGCATTCTGTTCTGAAAATAATATTCTTTTTTCGGTGGATGCTATTCAAAGTTTTCCTCATATACCAATTGATGTTGTAAGATCAAAAATCGATTTTCTTGCTTGTGGTTCGCATAAATGGCTGATGAGCCCCGAAGGACTTGCATTTGTCTATGTCAGTGAAAAAGCGCAAGCGATCATCAAGCAAGCTTCGATGGGTTGGATGAGTATGAAAAATGCATTCAATCATTTTGATTTTGATGTATCACGTTTGCGCGATGATGCTTGGCGATATGAGAATGGCTCTATGCCATATCATGCCATTGCGGGAATGAAGGCGTCGCTCGAATTTTTTGGGGAGTTTGGTTATGACGAAATATACAGAAGAACGCTCGATCACACAGGTTTGCTGATCGATCTTTGTATAAGCAACGGTGCAGAAGTTCACACCCCAAAGAATGAAAACGAACGAGCGGGAATTGTAACGCTTGTGGTAAATGATCCTGAAAAAACATTGCAACGATTGGAAGAAAATCATATTATCGCCGCTGTTCGCGGTGGGAAGCTTCGTCTCTCGCCGTACTTTTACACCACTGAAGAAGAGGTGAGGAAAGCGGCAAATCTTCTGTTTGAATAATAATGCTCGAAGGAAAAAAAATAATATATGGTGTGACCGGCTCAGTGGCGGCTATTAAAGCGCCGATCATTGCGCGTGAACTGATGCGTGCCAGTGCGACAGTGCAAACGGTGATGACGCCATCTGCCGAAAAGTTTACAACGGCATATTCGCTCTCGGTTATGACGAAGAACGAAGCGATCACGAATATTTTTTCATCTTCTGAATCTACATGGCATATTCATCTCGGCAGATCTGCAGATGCGATGCTGATCGCACCTTGCTCGGCAACAACACTCGGCAAACTCCGTTATGGTATTTACGATAATGCGGTCTTGTTAGTTGCTTCCTCACTAAAGTCGGAGACGCCACTCGTTCTCGCACCTGCAATGGACGAAGAAATGTGGCTGCAACCTGCGGTGCAAGAAAATATCGGGTGGCTTCGTGCTCATGGTGTTCATATCATCGAGCCGGTGAGTGGTGCGCTTGCAAGTGGTTTGGTTGGTATGGGAAGAATGTCAGAGCCGGACGCGCTCGTGAAGAAATTCGAAGAAATAATCAGCACAAAAAAAACTATTGCAAGTATTGAGCATCATCCTCATCTGTCGTTAAACGATAAACGAATACTCATCACCGGAGGCCCGACCTACGAACCGATCGACCCTGTTCGTTTTATTGGTAATCGTTCGAGTGGTAAAATGGGTGCTGCGCTCGCAAACGTTGCTGTTAATGAGTTCGGTGCAAGTGTGACGCTTGTGATGGGACCATCAACTTCGGAAACAGTGCAATCGGTAACTCGCATAAATGTAGAAACAACTCAGCAAATGCACCGCTCGGTCGAAAGCCTTGCTCAGTCGAGTGATATTATCATTATGAGCGCAGCAGTTAGTGACTATAAGGTAAAATCATATTCTGACAATAAGCTCAAAAAAAATAGCAGTGCAAGCGACCTCACTCTTGAGCTTGAACCAACCATTGATATTTTAAAAGATGTTTCTTCTCGTCGCAACACGGAACAAATTATTGTAGGGTTTGCGCTGGAGTCACGTGCAAACGGCGAAGCATACGCAAAGAAAAAACTTGCGGAAAAATCACTTGATATGATCGTGCTCAATTATTTTGATGAAGCCGGCAGTGGTTTTTCTACTGATACAAATGCAGTAACGATCTTTACGAAGAACGGCAAGACGAAGTATATTCCACTGGCAAGCAAAACAATGTGTGCTCGCGAAATTCTTATAGCGATCACCGAAATATTGTAATGACAGAGCATACCTACGAAGAAGTACTGAATAATGTTGAGCGTTGGGCTTCTCAGGAAGCCAAACGTTTTGGCAATACGATTGCCATTCTTCCGAATGAAACATCATCACAAACAGAAGACGAAATGGCAAAAGTAAAAGCTATCACTTTCCCGATCAACAATAATTGGGAAAAAGCTACTGATCTCGAAACATTAAAATCAGAGATCGACCGCTGCACAAAATGCGATCTTCATAAAACCAGAACAAACTTTGTGTTTGGTGTTGGCAATCCGAATGCTAAAGTAATGGTCATCGGCGAAGCGCCAGGTGCCGAGGAAGATAAGCGCGGCGAGCCATTCGTTGGAAGAGGGGGACAGTTGTTGGATAAAATGCTCCTCGCCATCAACTTCCCACGCGAAGAAGTATTTATTGCAAATATTCTAAAGTCGCGCCCGCCCGGCAATCGCGATCCGTTGGCATCCGAAGTTGATGCTTGCGAGCCGTATCTCTGGAAACAGATCGAGATCATCAAACCTAAAATGATCTTATGTATGGGGCGTGTATCAGGTTCGAATTTATTAAAGACCGGCGCCGACTCCCTCGCCAGTATGCGCAACAATGTGTATGATTATCACGGCGCAAAATTAATGGTAACCTATCACCCTGCGGCACTGCTGCGTAATCCTAATTGGAAAGTTGGGGCTTGGGAAGATCTTCAGAAATTCAGAAAAATTTACGATGAGATGATTGCATCGGAAGGTTGATCGGTATTTTGCTTGTATGAAAGAGCACCTGACGGACAATTGTTTACGGTCTTAATGATCTCTTCGGTCGTTGAGTGCTCGAGCTGTATCCAAGGTCGGATCTGATTATTAAAGACTGTCGGAAGTCCGCGCACACAGTTGCCACTATGAATGCATAGCTCCGGTTTCCAAAATACCGTGATCTCTGAGTTGGAATAAGATTTATCGAAGTGTGACATTGCGCAAGAATTACATAAACAAATACGGCTCCCAAGTTTTATCGATAGCACCGACATACTGGCGCAAGAACACCACATGGTTCGGGCGAACGGGCCGACCGCGAAGTTTCATATTCGTATCTTCAAGGATCATATTACCTTTCTTGTTATTGCAGCGAATACAAGCCGTGACAAGATTCTCCCACGTTTCTTCGCCACCGCGTGACTTTGGCATCACGTGATCGACCGTCAGCGCGGTTCTTGCTCCGCAGTACTGGCACTGATGACCATCGCGACGCAAAATGTTTTTACGCGAAAGAATGACACGTTTGAAAGGAATATGAATATAAGTGGCAAGACGGATCACACTTGGGAACGGCATTGACGCATGAGCCGAACGGACTCGCTTGCCTCCGGCGGTGCCAACGACTTCAGCCTTACCCATAAACAGTAAGATGATCGCTTTTTGAACACTACAAATAGTGAGCGGCTCGTAGTTGCCGTTCAGGAGTAATACTTTGCCTGAAAGAGACGGGCTGAGATTCCCGTTGAGTTCGGGACTCTCGGAGTTAAGGACTATTTCTGCAACATCATCCTCATCGAGCAACCGCTGAAGATGATACGGGTCTGTAGCAAACGTACTGAAGACGTGGTTCTCCTTTCTAAGAGCACCGGTTTGCCAAACCGGAGATGATTACTCTTAATGGAATACAATTTTTCCGAAATGAATTCCCGAACCGATATAAAAAAACGATTAAGATTTACCCGCCATAGATCGCCTTGCGAATAGCGATCTGAAGTGCTGTTGGATTTGCTACCGGAGCAATACTCTTTTTCTCTTCATTGAAATAGAGCGGTTTCGTAAGTACGACATTTGTGTTGAAGCGCCTTCCTTTACTGCCGATCACTAATTTCACCACTTGCGGTGCATCGTTGCTTCGGGAAAACTGCGAAACCGTTTCTCGGTTTGCGGCTTGACCATTGAGTGAGATAATGGTATCACCAATAACCACACCTGATGTGGCAAGTTCGGAGTTTGGGAATAAGCTGTCAATGATGGCGTGATCTTCGTCGGAAGACAATCGGTCATGAAAGCTCGCTCCAACGCCTACCGATGCGACAACATCTTTTGCGAGACCCATCTTCGTGAGATACGATGCTATCGGGAGCGTATCGTACCCTGCGATATACCGTTTGTAAAAATCTTGGAGTTTTGCGCCGCTGATCTGCTCAACCTGTGTGATCAATTCTTCGTCAGTAAAGTGTTTGCTTGCTTTTGCTTTGCTATAAAGCGAATGCATCACATCATCAAGCGATTTCTTGTTTTCTGTTTGAGTACGTATTTCAAGATCGAGCATTAATGCGACTAATGGCGCTTTCGTATAGAACGTGATGGCCTTCTCCATACTAAAATTACTTTCATCTATCGAAAGCTGTTCGAGTGTTTCGTTCGATGCCGATTTTGAAGTTTTTGTTGCCCCAAGCCATTCGGATATTTTTGCTTCAAAAAAAGATGGCGGCAAAATACCGTTTCTCGTGAGCAGTGTTTGCGCATAATAGTCGGTCACTCCTTCGCTGAGCCAAAGCGAAGTCGTTTTGACGGCCTGAGTATAATCGAACGGTCCGAGTTTTGTCGAGTGAATGCGTTTGACATTCCAAAGATGAAAAAATTCATGAGAAATGACGGGCAACCCGAATTGTTTAAAACCGTCCCATGGCATATTCATCATCAGATACGCACTGGAGTTTGCATGCTCGAGCGCGCCCATCCCTTGCGATGGCAAATGTAAATACGTCGGCGCGTTAATAAGAAAAACGTATTGCTTGAACGGCGTATCGCCAAAAAAATCAGTTTGTGATTTGATAACGGCTTTGGTCGCATTCTCAAGCGAATCCATCGCGAAGGTTTCGTCGCTTGAAAGGGCTATCACATATTTTGCGCCACCTTGAGTAAATTGTCTTAGTTGTATTTTCTTCCCAGCCATGACAGGTGCATCGGCAAGCTCGTCGTAGTCTCTTGCAATAAATGCGTGGGCAGAAAGGAGTGCATTCGTGAGATTAGCATACGGTGCTTTGCAAGAATCGAGCGGGGAAAAAAGTCGCAGATCATTTTCATCAGGATTTTTTGATGAATAACGGGGAGGACCATTGTGCAAGACCGCGGGTGAGTAGTACACGACTGTATCTTGAATGTCCTTCCTATCATTCACATATCCGAAGAGCGCCGTAGCATTTGCAAAGAAAAAATTTGTGTCAATATGACAAAGTGCGAAATATAAACTGGTTGAATCTAAGAAAGAATTGGTGACGGTATAGGAGAAATATTTCACATTTCGGGCGTTCTGCATCTGCCAACGATTCTCATTTACTTTCGTCGTTGGAATTTCTTTCCAGTTCTGATCAAAAGCCTTGAAGTTTTTTAGAAATCTACCATAATTCGTAACCGAATATGCTCCCGGTGCCCATGCCGGCATTTGATAACTTGCTTTTTCGGAGGGTTGAAACCCATTGAGTTGGACGACGACATTTACCTCTTTCGATTCTAAATGATCGAGGAAAACCTTATAGGTGACAGTCTGCGCAAAGGAGGCGATCGTAGTGATCGAAATGAGAGCCGCAACAAGAAAAATTCGCATAGGTCGTGCTTGAGTGTGATGAAATAACCAGTAGTATGCGAAAATACAGAAAAAGTGTTTCGCCAAATAAAAAAGGGCATCCTTGTGAGATGCCCTGCATTGCCAATTGAGAAAAGAATTGTTATGACAGCTTGCTGCCGATCAACTGCATAAACTCCTGACGAGTGTGCGATTCTTTGAATGCACCGGTCATTGCGCTTGCGGTGGTGACGGAGTTCTGTTTCTCGACGCCGCGCATCATCATACACATGTGCTGTGCTTCGGTGACAACCGCTACACCCAATGGATTAAGATATTTGGTGATCGTATCAGCGATCTCACGCGTCATCCGCTCTTGCACTTGAAGTCGGCGTGCAAACACATCGACGATACGTGGTATCTTCGATAGCCCAACGATCTTGCCATTCGGAATATAGGCAATATGCGCTTTCCCGAAAAAAGGGAGCATGTGATGTTCGCACATCGAAAAGAAATCGATGTTTTTTACGATGACCATCTCATCATACTGCTCTTCAAAGATCGCGCCATTAAGCACTTTCTCGATATTCATCTCATACCCGCTCGTCAAGAATTCCATTGCTTTGGCAACGCGATGCGGTGTGCGGCGTAAGCCTTCACGTTCGGGGTCTTCGCCGATCTCGACCAGTAGCGAACGAGTTAGCGATCTGATCATCGGGTTCGATTCAGTCCCTTCTTTTGAATATGGTGACGCATCGGGACTATGATCGATGCGGTCAAGCTCTTCATCTGACAATGAATTTGAAAGTCGGCCTGGTAATGTTGTGACAGGTGTCATACGTTTCTTTTCCTAATCAATAATTAAGCAAATCGTTTTTCACGTTGTTCGGTCGAAGGTTCTGATTCTTCCTGATGGTAGCGAACTATCGGTGCAACCGGTTCGCCTTTATATTCCACAAAATTATTATCGCTTTCAAATACTTTGAGCGAATAGAGTTTGCCCTCGGTAATATAAGGCTCGAGTATTTGCCAAAACACGATCGCGATATGCTCGGCTGTCGGGATAATGCCGCGGAGCTCGGGCACATCATAATTGAGATGCTTATGATCTACTTTATCAACGATATGCTCATCTATTAGAGCCGAAAGCTTTTTGAGATCGATCACGTAACCCGTCAATGGATCGGGGTTGCCGGCGACGGTTACTTCGAGGGTATAATTGTGCCCATGACCTCTTGGGTTGTTGCACTTATCAAATATCGCCTCATTGCGCTCATCGCTGAACGTGGGGTTATAGAGCCGATGGGCTGCCGAGAAATGTGCTTTACGAGTTACGTAGATCATTCGTTTTGATAATCAGTGTTCTATTACGCTAAAACTTCGGCATTGGATTCACGAAGATCGGCAAACAGTGCCGAACGTTGCTCTTGAGAAAGTGTATGATCGGCAATATAGTTCGGGTGCCGAACGTCGATCGAAACGGGTATAGCCTCGTCGCCAAACGACGTCATTTGAGCGTCGCTTAATTTGAATTTGATGTATTGCACTGCACTGACCCGATCATCGTCCATTTGTGCGTCATCAAATGTTGCCGAGATCTCATCGTTGCCAATTTTCAAATAGATGGCATTCTTATTCAAACCGACAAGCGAGTCGAGCATTGGCTTGATCAATTCTTTCTCAGTGATGTCGATCAGCAGTGTTGCCGAAAGCTCCCCATCACCAGGGATGAGTTGATTGTAGGTCTCGATCTCATGTTGCATTGCTTGGTCGGTGATGATCTTCTCGGTGCGGATCATTTCTTGTATCTGGAAGAGCACCGATAGTCGGTTTTCGAATACCATCGTCATACTGTTGCCGACGTGCATCCGATGTAGTTTTTTCGAGGCGATGGCTTGTTCACGAAATTCCTTGCGAGTTTTTTCGTATTCGTAAATATTTTTTACGTCGCAGAATTGAATTGGTCTCATTTAGTTTGCTTTCAAATGTTTTGTAAATCCCATTGCTTGATAGACGATCTCGATAGGATGCACTGCTATTTCGCCGGTGCCCTGTTCGATGTGGAGATGCGCAAGCGTACAATCGCTGGCTACTTGTGCCGGCTTATCTTTTTCTATTGCTTTAAATAATTTCTTTCCTGCATCGAGCGAGATCTCGTAATATTCTTGCTTCATCGAAAACGATCCGTCATGCCCTGAGCATTGCTGGATCATCGTGACGGCAGAACCTGGGATCAACTTGAGCAAGTCGCGGGTCTGGTAGCCGATGTTCTGCACTTTTAAGTGACAGGGGATATGATAGCTGATCTTCATCTCATTGGCGCCAGGGAAATCGGAATGCAATATCTTCTTGCGATGAAGCTGCATTAGATATTCGCACGGGTCGAGCGTTGCGGCGGCAAGTTTTTTTGCGGCTTCTTTGTCGTGTGCATATTGCTCGTATTCTAATCGGAGCATCATCGAGCAACTCGGGCTCATAGCGATGATCTTGTATCCTGCCTCAACCAGTGGAAGCAAACGTTTGATGTTCCTATCTACTTTCGGATAGACTCGTTCGAGTTCACCAGTGCCAAGCTCGGGCATTCCGCAACACTCTTGCTCGGGCACGACGATGCTAATATTATGCGCTTCAAGGATTTCGGTAAACTGCTCGCCAACCCAGGGGCGGTTGTTGTTTATTAAACACGTATAAAATAACGCGACTTTATCGACAGGTTGAACTGTCGTTTGCGTGTGTTCTTTCTCAAAACGTTTTTCAAAATCCGGTTTATAATATTCCGGCATTTTTTTGTCTTTATGAATGCCGAGCGTCGATTGCATAAGCGATCGAACCACGGCATTTTTGTTCGCCCAATTAAATATCAAATTAAAACTCTGGGCGATCTTTCCTGTCTTATCGGCATCACCTAAAAACGAATCGCGCAGTTTGTGCTGTACGCTTTTTCCGTTTTCTTTGACATCAATAGCTTGTGCACGAAGCAGCAGCCGCGGAAAATCAAGCTGATATTCATGCGGCGGCGTATATGGACACTTTGGGTAGCAGAGCTTACACTGATAGCACGTATCAGTAACGTGTTTGTAATCGGATGGCTTCAGTTCGAGAACCGGATTTTCATGGCCTTTGCCGATGGCCGTGAGCTTATCGTCTTCTGCATCGATACGATCGAACAGATCGACGAACGGCGGGCAAAGATTATCGCAGAGCCGGCAGCCGTTGCAAACATCGACAATGCGTTTGTACTCGCTATCAAGCTCTTGCTTGTCGAAGTATTTCGGATCGTGCGGATCAAAACGCATCATAGTAGTACGGGAATAATAGTAATCCAGAAAAAAAACACCACCAGGTTCGGTTGCTTCTTGTTTGCACAAGAGGCGTTTCACGGCCGAGCTCCTGGCGGTGCCGTTTATATGTTTATATAATGTGTGAGCTATTCTTGCGAACGCCCACTGCGCGACTTACTTTGGCAAGCCGCACACTTTTTGAGATCGATCTGATCTAAACAATAAGATTACATCCCGATCGTATCATATGCTTTTTGGAAACGGCCGGCATGTGATTTTTCTGCACGAGCGAGCGTCTCGAACCACTCAGCAACTTCATCGAAGCCTTCTTCGCGTGCCGTACGAGCAAAGCCCGGATACATCTCCGAGTATTCGTAGGTTTCGCCGGCTACGGCTGCCTGAAGATTGAGTTTGCTATCGCCGATCGGTTTGCCCGTTGCTGGGTCACCTACTTCAGCTAAGAATTCGAGATGTCCGAACGCATGTCCGGTCTCGCCTTCAGCGGTATCGCGGAACACGCCTGATACATCAGGATAGCCTTCGATGTCTGCTTGACGAGCGAAATAAAGATAACGACGGTTCGCCTGTGATTCACCGGCAAATCCTTCTTTTAAGTTTTCAAAGGTTTTGGTACCTGCAAGAGTTGGCATAGTTGTAATTGTTTAGTTGTAAAAAAAAGTATCTAAAAATTTGTTTGTGATCTTCTCGATCGACCAATGATCTTCGTTGCCCCGAAGCCCATGATCGGGAAATAGAGTGCGATCACGATCACTTGTAATCTCGGTAACGGAAAAAACACCATAGCGACAATGGTCGCGATGACACACCAAGCGAGTATGAGCCTGATGCCAAACGGGATGTTCTTCTCCTTAAAGAGATAGAACAACCCCATCGCAAATAATAGCAGGGTGATGGCATATATTGTCATATAGATCACTGTCCCGCCCATTATACTATTGGTATCAAATGTCCAAAAGATCAATGCCTTCTTTGCCCATAACATTATGGCACTTGAAGGATGCCCAGTTATCCAATCGGTTGCCGCTTTTGTATGAATGCTCGAATGCATTTTGTCAAAAAGTGCGCCCGAGTCGAGATACGGCTCGATCTTCTGCCACAGTTCGTCGGTTGACCACAGCGGCCCGCCTGATTCTGTCCAAGGGCTTCCCGTCGTGAGCGCATTGTTGCCTCTCCAAAAATTAAATCCTCCGTTCGAGCTGATCGGCACAAGCCGGTCGAGCACGAGATAATTACGAATTGTCCACGGTGCAAGGATTCCTAATGAGACGACCGTCGCTAAGAGTAATTTCGGAAAAACGAGCCGGAGTTGTGTGCGACAAGCATAGAGAAGCATCATTATAGTCACGGCGGCATATAGCGGAGCTTCCCCTCTGAAGAGAAACAGTAAACCAAATCCAATGCCTATCTTCACGGCTTCTTTAGTAAGCCTTTCCCCTCTTGTTGCCGAGCTAACGAAGCGAATGCTCGAAAGTATTATCCAAGACTGCAGAAGAATGACGACAGTTGTTACACCGAAAGTAGCCGTTGAATATAGAAATGGTGGATACAGCGCCACAGCCCAGAGTGTAATGACTGTCACTCTCGTATTATTGAATAATGCCTGTGCTATTTTGGCGATCACGAATATACTCAGCACGCTCAGTATGACATTGATCGAAAAAATAGCGATGACTGCCGCCGGAGTATTTCCGAACAGCACAAAACACGCATAGTCTATATATGTCTGCCCGGGTGGCATATATGCTGTGGGCAGTGTGAACCACTTCCCTGCGAGATTACCCCAAGTATAGGAGTGTCCTAATCCTGCAAGCATATTCTTCGCGATAATGCCATACTCCATTAAGAGGTCAGGTTTGTCCCATCCCCAAGAATGCGTTGTGTTTTCAAGGAACAATGCCGTTGCTATACGTGCAAGTATCGCAACGATGCTAATAGTTGCCAGGCTCCGTTTGGAAATACCGGGTGCTATGAGCGATTGGTGTTGCAATCTGAGCAGATTCCGTTGAATGATAATCTGTAGCCTATAATAGAATGCCCCACGAGATCAGGGTGTGTCGCTGCGGCATATTTCATTGCTGCAGTAGGGGTAATATCTCGCACAGCCCCGCACTGAGAGCAAATAAAATGCTCGTGTTCTTCGGTCATACCATCAAAGCGCGCCAGTCCCGTTTCGAACTGTACCTCGTGAATATCACCAGAATCGGCTAACAGACGTAAATTTCTATAGACCGTCCCAAGCGAGACCGAAGGCATTGTCAGCCTTGCTATCTCATAGACTTCTTCGGCTGTGGGATGGCTCTTGAGAGACCTGACGATCTCGAAGACAAGCCCACGCTGTTTGGAGTTGCGCCGCGGTTGTGATTCTAACATCTCTATAGTAGTAATAGTAATTATTACTGATAATAATATCTCAAACTATTTCGTTCCTTGAAAGTCCGTTTTCTTGGAATGTGGACAAATGTTTCGTATATTTGAAGTTCGTGTATCAGCCGTAATGCCGCCGAGCCAAAAATAAATTACTTTTATTTTGGTAACAGCGTCACATTTGGGCTATTTTACGTGTCATACTCGTAGAACAAGGAATAGTGAATCTCGTTGGGGCTATTCCGAGAAGAAGAAACACGAGGAAGTTTTTTTGAATTAAATTAATCCAACACAACCATTTAAACTTGGTACAGTTATGAAAAAAACATACGCATTTCTGCTTAGTTTGCTAGTCGTTGCGCTTTCCGGTTTTGCCGGGACAGCCAATGCACAGTACACTATGGCCGACTATAATGTAAAAGCAAACGGTGACCCGTACGTTGCGCTTTCAGGTGCTACAGACATCCCTGAGATCACCCCAACTAACACTTATGACTATTCGAAAATTTCGAACGAAATTACATTGCCGTTCAATTTTCGCTATGTTAATATTATTACCAACAAGATCAAAGTAACCCAACATGGTTCGGTCATCGTTGGCGGTACAGACCAAGTCCCTGACGGAGTTCAGCAGTACAACGCCTTTTATGGTGCTTGCTATGCGAACAGCTTCTTCGGTACTTTTGGTCAATTCCTGAACGGACAGCAGAATTTGGGTAACTACGGAGTTATCTACCCAAATAACACCATCCATCCTTGGGTGGGTTATCAAACCGCTCTTGTTGGTCAGTCAAAATTTGATTACCAAGTACAAGGTACTGCCCCGTTCCGCAAAGTAATTATTGAGTCAATAAAACGCCAAAATATCAATCAGAACACAACTGCTGATTGGCAAGTTGTTATTTATGAAGGAAGTTCGTTCATCTCGAAGGTCCAGATAAACTATGGTCCGCAGTCAGTGCCAGGTACACAATGGTATAATTATGGCTATAGCATCGGTATGGGTATTAAATCTACCGGCGGTAGTGGTGGATATTTATCCGTTGCTCGTGATCCTCAGCCAACAGTTGGTAATTCGCCGACCTTCAGTACGACCGTCTGTTATGATAATGAATACAAAGGTGTCCCGACGGTTAATTACATCTATTCGATTCTCTATGATTATAACTTAGCGTTCTCGAATGCTCAGCCTACGCCTGCTGATGGTGCGATCGTGTTGAAAGATAATCCTTTCACGCCAACGGTAAAAATCTCAAATGAGGGTCGTTACGCATTCTCAGCTGTTAGCATCCGTTGCCTCATCCAAAGAGTTGGTGATGCGCTTCCTGCTTTTGATCAAACAGTAGCATTGAGTGGTACCCAGATTCCTGCTCCGTTTGCTAATCAGCAAAAAGGTGTAAATCCGCAGGGTACTGGTACGGTTGTCTCATTCCCTGGGCCTCCGCAATTTACACCAGTTACTTATGGTGTGTATAATATGACGTTCTCGATCGCGAGCTCGGTACAATCCGATCAGTATGCTCCTGATAATTCGATCACGACCCAGTTTATCGTTAGCCCGCCGAACAACGTTGCATCTATTGTATCATTGCTTCCGGCCCCTAACTCACGTGCTGCGGTTGGTTATGCAACACCTGTCACGTTCCAATATCGTAACCTTGGTGTCAATAATCAGACCAACGTTCCGGTATCAGTCTATATCACCAATCCACAAGGTACGGTTCTCTATCGTGACACCTTGACCTTGAACAATTGGTTGAGTAGCCAATTCCGTGATACAACATTTAAGGATTTCACACCAACACAGAACGGCGATTACAAGATCTGTGGTGTCACTCAGCTCGTCAATGACCAAAACAGTCTTGATGATACGGCTTGTAACACATTCCAAGTCCGCTTCCTTTCTGATGTGCAAGCTGTAACAGTGCTTGATCCGGATGATCTCGGCGAAAAGCCAGAGCTTAAGCCATTCAAGCCTGTAGCTCAGTTCCAGAACGTTGGTGTTCAAGATCTCTTCGACGTACCTGCCCGCGTGCAGATTCGCCGTTGCGCCGATAATGCTTTGGTGTTCCAGGCTGATTCGATCATTCCTGAGTTGAACACTGATCAAGGTTTGACCAAGTTCTCATTCCCGTCAAAGCAAGGTAATTTTGATATTGCTAAGCTCGCACCGGGTTGCTACAAACTTTGCGCTATTGCCCGTCAGGGTGATGATGGTGATCGTACAAACGACACGACCTGCCAATTCTTCAGTATCATTCCTCGCTTGCAGGGTGATATCAATGTTGGTGTCGGTCAACGTTTCCCAACCATCTCGGCATCGGTTGATTCAATGCGCTACCGTGGTGTCGGACCGAACGATCTGAACCTTATCCTTACCGACGCAAATTATACCGAAAATGGTAACACGAGCGTTTCGGGTGTGAATTCGGCTATTGAATTCCGTGATATTAGCGGACCTGGACCGACAACACGTGTCACCTACAAGCCGAAATTTAACGTCAGCCCAACAATTACCTTTACCGGTAATAAAGCGATCTGCTTTTTGTACTCGTACAAGTCAGCAAATTATATTACTTGGAATGGTCTTAACGAACAGGCTCCGGCTCCGGATGCTATCGTTGCAGAGCCAACCCGTCGTAATATAAAGATCATCAATAGCTCGACTGCTATTGGTGCAGTGTTTGCTATGGAGTATGGCCGTAATAACTTAGCCTTCAAGAATTTGAACATCATTGGCAATGGTAACCTTACCAATGTTGGTTCACATGGTATTCGTATCACAAACTTGTATAATACGACATCGTTCTTGAGTGGTATTACCGATACATCTGACAACCACCACATTACAGTCGATAACTGCTTTGTCGGCAATGCTAATACTGGTATCTATGACATCGGTACAGTGCCATTGTTTGATATTGGTAAGGCTTTCTATCTTGATCGCCGTAACAACAACAACCGTATGACTCGTAATACGATCGGTTCTGTTGCTAGCCCGATCGGTGCTATCGGTATCTTGACCGGTAACGAAGATGGCTTAGTGATCGATCGTAATGAAATTAGTTGGGTTACAGGTAACTCTGCTACTAACGGATATTCAGCCGCTATTGCTGCTATCGGTGGTAACAGTGTGAACTTGTTAGTCAATGGCAATAAGATCCACAACATCAAAGGACCTGCGGCCCTTGTTGATACCATTGCAGGTATCGATATCCGCCAGGCTTCAGTTATCTATGTAACCGGTACAGGCCCGAACGCGAAGTTCTCTACCTTGCCAGTGAACACAGGTAACCGTGTTGTGAACAACATGCTCTATGACGTTCGCACCGGTCTTAATCCAACAGTGGTTAGCCCGATCAGCATTGCAACCCTTGGTTCAAATGCTTACACAGTTGATAAAGATTCTATCTTTAATAACTCGATCGCTGTTGACAATGCACCGTATATGGTACAGACTGTCCGCGTTGCTCATCCATTCATCTGGAACAACATTTTCCAGAACTTGAACAAGACTGCAAGCGCAACAGCTGTGATGTACAAGATGACCGTTCCACGCCCGATGTTTGATAACATCAGCTCGAACTACAACCTCTTCGACTTCCGTAATGCTTCGCTCTTCGCGAACTTGACAGAATACGATATGGCTTCTGGTACACAGACCAAAACACGTCTTGTAAAAGATATCAACGAATGGCGCACACTCTCACAGCAGGATATCTATTCTGTTGGTGGTGACCCGAGATTTACTCCGGATTCGCTCCATTTGCCGATCGCAACAACCTACATCCCAACAGCTGCTTCGAATTCAGGTATCTTCTTGAATACAGCAACACAGAATATGGACATTGACGGCGACCTTCGTTTGGTCGGTGGAAGTGCTCCTGATATGGGTGCTGATGAGTTCGAAGGCTTCCAGTACACGAATGATCTCGCTGTAATGGTTATCACCAAGCCTTCTGGTTTGGCTGATGCTACCGGCACAACGTTCGTCACAGCTGAGAATCCACTCGCGATTCAGGCGATCGTAAAGAACCTCGGTTCGCTTACGGCTGCTAATCGTACAGTAACGTCTCAGGTAGATGTTTCGACCAATGCAGGTGCAACCTGGTCATCACTCGGAACAACATCGAAGACACTTACTTTTGCTGTGAACGAAGCGAAGACGATTGATTTCGTCGGACCGAACATCACTGCTGAAACAGGTAAGCTCTATCGCGTCACTGTATTCGTTGGTAACGACCAAAACAATGGCAACAACAGCTTGACAAAGATCTTCAAGATCCTTGTAAAGCGCCAGGCAACTCTCTTGAGCTACAACTCTTCGACAGCGAAGGGCTTGCAGAACAGAGATTCATTGTCACGTGCTTTGGACCGTCTCGGAGTACCATACGATCTTCTTGACCGTAATGCATACTTGACACAGCCAGTAGATTATTCACCTTGGTGGACGATCGTATGGGCAACTGGTGACCCGAACACAGCCTACAGCGGTGCTGGTAATGTTGCTGGTGTCGGTGCAGTCAGCCAAAAAGAATCTGAAGAAATCATCAGTTTCTTGAAAGCTGGACAGACCTATGCTAAGAAGTCGTTTGTCATTGCCGGTCAGAACGTTGCTCAGTACATGGATACGACATCGATCTACCGTCAGTTGAATAACGTCATTACTGATAATGACTTTATGACCAACTATATGCATACACGCTTCGTAGCTCAATACCCAGGCAAAAACTTCCCAACAGCGTTGCCTACAAGCTACAAAGGCAAACTTGTTGGTACAGGCGTGTACTTCGTATTCCCTGATACTATCGTTTCAACTTCACCTGACGTGATCAAACCGACACCTATTACAGGTGTTGTCGGAACGAACACTTCACGTTTTGCATACTTCTATGGTGTCCACCCTTCGACTCCTGTCGATAGCGGTGCAGGTACAGCATGGAATGGCGCAAAGTTCAACGTTGTATTCTATCCGTTCGATTGGGCAGATGCTCTCGAGACGGTTGGTACACGTGACGGTGAGATCGCACCGGTTAACGTCAGCGGAACAACACGTTTCACACGTGGTGCTCTTGACTTCTTGAAGAGCTTTGGCGGCACAGTATTGCCGGTTGAGTTCACGGACGTCAATGCTAAGGCTGAGAATGATGGTAACCTCATCAACTGGTCAGTTACTGCTCAGAAAGATGTTGACCATTTCGAAGTCGAAACACTTGAAGCGAACAATTGGAATTGGGTCGGCGACGTGAAGTCTGCCAACTCTGTTAACTATAGCTTCTTGCACACTGCAATCAATGCACTCGAAGTCGGTAAGAGCTTCAGCTACCGTGTGGTTGCTGTTGATCTTGACGGATCGCGTAACACCAGCAAGACCGTGAATGTCGAGCGTACCGCTACAGGTCTCTCGTTCACGATCGAGCAGAACCGCCCGAATCCGTTCACTGCTTCGACCGTCATCGGTTACACATTGCCAGCAAATGGTACAGTCGCTATCCGCGTACTTGACCTCACTGGTAAAGTGATCTCAGTTGGTCTTGACAACGAGTCAATGACTGCAGGTACTCATGAGTTCAAGTTCAATGCGAACAATTTGGCTACAGGTACTTACATCTACGAGATCAGCTTCACAAACGCAAATGGCGAAACCAGCGTATTGCGTAGCAAGATGACCTTAACGAAATAAGCGTCTAATCAGAGAATAATCACTCTGTTTCGAAACCGCCCTGCAAGCAATTGCAGGGCGGTTTTGTTTATAGAAGAAACTCCTTACAAACCCAGCCGTGTTCTTAGCACGCAACAAATGAGCAGAACGAAATTAATAGAGCCTCTCGGACAAGATTCGCTGACAGATCGTCAGCGTGAAATACTACGCCTGATCGTACAGCAATATGTGTTAACGGCAAATCCGGTTGGGTCTCGATATATATCCCGTATCAGCTCGCTCGGTTTATCAGATGCCACATTACGCAATGTAATGGCTGATCTTGAGTATCTTGGCTATATCGACCATCCGCATACCAGTGCCGGGAGAATGCCCACTGATAAAGGCTACAGACTCTATGTCGATAGCTTGATGATGCGTGAGCGACTAAGCGACGCTGAAAGAAAAGCTGTTGCTTTTACACTGGGGAGTGCAGTCTCTGCTGACGACGTTGTTCGTGAATCGACCGCGATACTTGCGAAGCTTTCTAAACAGCTTTCGATGTTGTTGCTTCCGACGCTTCAGGATGCGACACTTGAGCGCGTTGAGATCGTACCGTTGAGTACTAATAGAATTCTTATCGTCGTTGCGGCGACCAGTGGCCGTGTGCGTACGATCACGCTTGAGACGAAGACGGACATCGAACGCTCGAAACTTGAAGAGCTTGCTCAGTTGCTCAACACCCGTCTTGCCGGAAAAACGTTTCGTGAGGTGAAGTCGATCTTCGCTGAGAGTATCCAGGATATTCCGGAAGCTGATCGTTCTATCCTTCGAGTGTTTATGATGTCTCCGGAAAAACTTTTTGCCGATCCGGGTGCGGAGCGTGTAAAAGTATCCGGTGCCGGAAATATATTCAATCAACCGGAATTTCAACGCCGCGCAAATTTTTCGGACGATGAAGTACAAAGCATTATCGAACTCATTGAAAACGAAGAAGTTGTGATCCATGTGCTCGAAGGCTCGTCGCTCGAAGAACAGAGTCGCTGGATCGACCATCAAAATGTCTCTATTAGAATAGGCAGCGAGCTCAGCGATGAGTGGATGTCGAATTATAGTATTATTTCCACCACCTACCGAATTGGTGACCAGCAAGGCACGATCGCGGTGATCGGACCGAAACGAATGGATTACGCGCGCGTAACACCTGTTGTCGAATATGTAGCAAGTGCGATGAGCAAAGCACTGACATCACATTCGTAAGTTATTATGATCGAAAAACTTAAAAGAATAGTAAATACTGTTATGTCGGAAGAACAAAACGCCGGAACAGAATTCAACCCCGATATGCTGGGTGATGAGAATGAATTTGAAAAACTCGAAGCTGAACTTGCCGACGCAAAAGATCTGATCTTACGCCGGACGGCGGAGCTTGAGAATATGCGTCGCCGTCATGACCAAGAACGGATGCAACTCATCTTTGAAGCAAACAAACGTTTGATAACGGATCTGCTTCCGACGATCGACGATCTCGAGCGCACGTTGTCTTTTGTAAAACCCGAAGAACGCAATCCCATCTCTGATGGGGTAGAATTGATCTATAAGAATTTCCAAAAGATCTTAGAGAAAAACTTTGTAAAACCGATCGAGTCGGTCGGGCAGCAATTCAACGTGCATTTGCATGATGCGTTAATGGAAGAGCCGCGCACCGATGTTGAACCGGGGACTATTACAGCTGAAGTGCAAAAAGGTTATCAAATGAATGACACGGTATTGCGACACTCGAAAGTGATCGTTGCCAAAACACCAGACGAAGATTAATAGGATATGAAGAGAGATTATTACGAAATTTTAGGAGTCGAGAAGGTAGCATCTACGGAGGAAATAAAAAAATCATACCGTAAGATGGCAATGGAATTTCACCCTGATCGCAATCCGGGGAATGCCGAAGCCGAGGAAAAATTCAAAGAAGCTGCCGAAGCCTACGAGGTCTTGAGCGATACCGATAAGCGCGCTCGTTTTGATCGCTTCGGTCATCAGGGTATGCGTAATACAGACTATGGGCATTCGCAAAACCCTGAAGATATTTTTAGCCATTTCTCCGATATTTTTTCGGGAATGGGTGGCGGCAGTGGTGGAAGTATTTTCGATACATTCTTTGGTGGCGGCGGTGGCGGTCGTACGCAATCAGGACCAGAACGTGGTTCCGATCTTCAGATGCGTGTAGGCTTAACACTCGAAGAGATCGCTGTCGGTGTCGAGAAAACGATCAAAGTTCGACACTTCCGAAAGTGTTCTACTTGTACCGGAAGCGGTGCAAAAGAAGGATCGAGTGTGCAGACCTGCCAAACTTGCGGCGGTGCCGGACAAGTGCGCCAAGTTCGATCAATGGGCTTTGGTCAGTTCGTCAATGTTGGTCCTTGCCCGACCTGTAATGGCACAGGCTCGATCATCAAAGACAAATGTGCATCTTGTCATGGCGAAGGTCGTGTGCAAGAAGAAAGTATCTTGAAAGCCAAGATCCCTGCAGGTGTGAGTGACGGAAATTATTTAACGCTGAACTCGCAAGGTCATGCCGGGCGTCGTGGCGGACCAGCCGGTGATGCCATCGTCGTGATCGAAGAACTTGAACACGATATTTTTGTACGCGACGGCGATGACGTTATTCTCGATCTCGATATCACTTTCCCTCAAGCGGCATTAGGTGCGGAGGTCGAAGTGCCGACACTCAGCGGTAGGGCATTGCTTAAAATTCAAGGTGGTATCAAATCCGGTTCGATACTGAGAATGCGCGACAAAGGCATTCATCATTTGAATCGTAACGGAAGCGGCGATCAACTTGTGCGGGTGCATATTATTACGCCGACAAAGATCAGCAAGACCGAACGCCAGTTGATCGAGCAATTAGCACAGGAAGATAATTTTAGTGCTGGTGTGAAAGCGGAAAACCAAAAATCTGCAAAGTCTAAATCGAAATCACATAAACGAAGCCAAGAAACTGGGGTCTTTGGTAATCTTCGCTCAATGTTCTCATAACCCATGAGGATATTGTTGTATATTTGAAGCGCTACGATAACCCGAGACGATGGCGCGATTCAATGATATTATCCAGCAAGTTCGAGAGCGTGTAAAAACGCTCTCTTCTCGTTTTTTTACACCGAAAGAATTCCGCTCTGCTTTGTTTTTCCTCGGTCTCGGTATTGCCGCATTGCTCTATCGTGGCGGTGCATTTATTCTTCACGAATATTTTCCGAAGACCATTTCTGAGCAAGAGCGTTCGTTGCAACGAACGAATGATAGCACATTTGCAGAGCTCTCGAAGAGAGGGGCGATTCGAGATTCACTTCGGTTCTGGATTCCGGAAGATTCACTTGATCGGCAAGAGCGCAATCGGCTCGCGAGTAAGTCTAAAAAAGAGTTGAATCTCGTGGGACATTCGATCGCTATTAATTCTGCCGATAGTGCGGCTTTCCAACAACTGCCTGGGATCGGCGAAAAGATGGCTTCACGAATTGTGCAGTATCGAAATAACCGTGGCAAATTTCGTCACTTACATGAATTAATGAATGTCGAAGGTATCGGTGATCAGAAATATAAAAAAATGGAGCCTTATCTGAAGTTGTATTAATGCGAATAATTTCCGGCATTTATAAAAGCAGATCGCTGCAAGCACCAAAGGGCGACCAAACACGACCGACATCCGACCGTGCTCGGGAGACACTGTTTAATATCCTCGTGAATATGACCGAGATCGAAGACGCGCGAGTGCTTGATCTTTTTTCCGGAAGCGGTGCATTTGCATTGGAAGCGATCAGTCGGGGCGCAAGTTCGGCTGTTTGCCTCGAAAAAGCTCCGCAAGCAGTTTCTACGATCAATCTGAATGCGATGAATCTTGGTATCGGCACAGAACTTCAGATCATTCGCTCGGATGTCTATAAATGGCTCTCGGAAGCTGAAGGCTCGTTTGATGTCATATTTGCTGATCCTCCGTATGACGACCCCGATATGCCCGAATTACTACCCAAGCTGATATTTGGCTCAAGGCTCTTAACTCCCAATTCCATTGTTATTATTGAGCATCGAAGTGGCAGCACCTTACAACTTCCCGAATCGGCGGAGTTGATACGAGAGCGAGCTGCCGGAGAGGCAAATTTCACTTTTTTACGATTACGTGTCAGCACTAACGCATCAGAAAACGCGGAGAGTGATCTACCCCGGGACGTTTGACCCGATCACGAACGGACATCTTGATGTGATAGCTCGCGCGGGTGAGTTATTCGACGAAGTGGTCATTGCCATCGCTACCAATAGCAAGAAATTACCTCTTTTTAGTGAAGAAGAACGAGTCGCACTTTGTAAAGCCGCGATCACAGAGTTATTTCCCCAAAACACGAATATCACCGTCGAAGGATTTAGCGGCTTGCTCGTTGACTATGCTCATCAGAAAGAAGCTGTTGCTATCGTTCGCGGTCTTCGTGCTCTCAGCGATTTCGAATATGAATTTCAGTTGGCATTAATGAATCGAAAGCTCGAAGATATTTCGACCGTATTCCTGATGCCGAACGAACGCTATACTTATCTCAACTCGACGATCATCCGCGAGATCGCTCGCTTTGGTCGCGATGTCTCGAGCTTTGTGCCACAGTGTGTGCAAACGGCGCTTCGTGATAAATATTCTGCCACAACAGGCATAAAAAAATAAGTGTGAAGATATGATGATGACCGAAGTAGAAATACGCATTGCCAAACGATTGGATCACGTCGAAGACTCGCCGACACTTCGCATTGCCGCACTCGCGACGCAATTGCGCAAGCAAGGTCGGTCGATCGTTAGCCTTTCCACTGGCGAGCCCGATTTCCCGACGCCCGAGAATATCAAGCAAGCGGCTATCCGAGCGATCGAAGAAAATTTTACAAAATATACTCCTGCCGAAGGTGTCCCGGAGTTACGCGAACTCGTCGCCCAAAAATTTCGAAATGATAACGGCATTCAAACGACAGCCGATCGAGTCATCATTACTTCCGGCGGCAAACACGCACTGAGCAATGCATTGTTTACGCTCTGCGAAGAAGGTGATGAAGTGATCGTCCCATCGCCATTCTGGGCAAGTTATGAAGCGATCGCAAGACTTTCGGAAGCGACTCCTGTTATTGTAAAGACGACGCAAGAAGAGAATTGGCTCCTCACCCCTGAAAAATTACAAGCGGCTATCACGCCGCGCTCAAGATTGGTAATGTTGAACACACCGCTCAACCCAACAAGCGCAATGTATTCGAAAGAAGACCTGCTCGCGCTCGTGCCAATTATAAAAGAGACAGGGTTGCTGGTATTAGTTGATGAACTCTACGAAAAATTATTGTTTGACGGACATACACATTACTCGTTAGGCTCTTGTGAAGAAATTGCCGATCAAGTAATAACAGTCAACGGACTTTCGAAAGCATACTCAATGACGGGGTGGCGGCTTGGTTATGCCACCGGACCAAAGTGGGTCATAGATTCGATGATCCGTTTGCAATCACAAGCTGTGTCTCATCCCAGCTCCATCAGCCAGAAGGCAGCGATCGAGGCTATCAGCGGACCGCAAGAGTCGGTTGAGATGATGAGGCAAGCATTCCAAAAACGTCGTGATCTTGTTGTAGGGTTACTCAATGACATTCCAGGTATTTTCTTTTCGCAGCCACAAGGTGCGTTCTATGTCTTCTTCGATGTGTCTTCTTATTTTGGTTTGAAGACTATCGCAGGCAAAACAATAACGGGTGCATTCGAACTGTGTGAGTTCTTGCTCGAAAGCGAGGGGCTTGCACTTGTTGCCGGAGATGCATTTGGCGATTCAAACCACATCCGTCTTTCTTTCGCAGCATCCGAAGCCGATATTATCGAAGGTGTAAAGCGTTTGAAGCATGCACTCGCGGCGCTGAAATAATTAGAGTAATGAATCTATCCGAGAACGATCCTCTCGTATTACCTGCGGGGCAAACATTAAGCATACTTGATGTTTTTTTGCGTGAGGAAGTTCGCCGCTTTGGTTTTCAAAAAGTTGTGTTAGGTTTGTCAGGCGGTATCGACTCTGCACTGTCGGCATATCTTGCAGCGCGAGCGCTTGGTGCGGAGAATGTTCATTGTGTGATGATGCCGTATAAGACTTCAAGTCCGGCAAGTCTTGCTGATGCAGCGTTAGTCGTCGAAAAGCTTGGGTGCACCAGTGAAGTTGTCGAGATCACCACAATGGTCGAGCCGCTATTCGAAGCAAACCCCGATATGAATGATCTTCGACGCGGGAATATTATGGCGAGGACGCGAATGATCGTGCTCTATGATAGGTCAGCAAAACTTGGCGCATTAGTATTAGGCACATCGAACAAGACCGAAGGCTTGCTCGGATATACGACACAGTTCGGAGATAATGCCAGCGCGATCAATCCGCTTGGTGATCTGTATAAAACGCAAGTATGGCAACTTGCTGCGGTATTGGGAATTCCCGATTCTATCATTCATAAAGCCCCGAGCGCTGATCTTTGGGCCGGGCAAACTGACGAGCAAGAGATGGGTATTAGTTATCCGGTTGCTGATCGGTTGTTATACTATATGGTTGATTGTCGGCAGTCGGAATCAGAGCTTTTGGGGCACGGTTTTACGATCGAGTTAGTCCAAAAATTGAAGAAAATGATCGCCCGATCTCAATACAAGCGAATGACCCCACTGATCGCAAAAATCGGACAGCGGACAATAAATGTTGACTTCCGTTATCCTCGGGATTGGGGCAGTTAATTGACTGTAAGGATAGTAAAAACAACGGGTTATAGTTCTCTGTGGTTGAGTTTTGACATGGACTCCAAGATATTAAATCACAGTTTTGTTGGAACAAGCCAATAAATTTCGTATATTTGTATTCTTAGCTTTGTGGATAACTTTGAGGCAAGGAATCTTCGGCTGCGCATACAAGGCGGCAGTTGGAGTTTGTCAGAAATGACAAGTAGAGCTGAAAAGCTGTTGAACAAATATAATACATTTTTAACAAGCCGTGGCAAAGACAGCAAAAACAACTGAAGAGAAGCCGAAGAAAGCTACTCGCGGGCGTACACGCCGACGGATGAAGTATATCACCGGCTTGATGCTGTGTTCTGATTGCACCAAGACAGCTCGTAAAGAGATCGTTGGTGAAGCAAGAACGCAGGCCGCAGGCGAAGAGCCCCAGCCGATCGACCCGATCACGGGCGAGCGTCAGAGTGATAATCTTTGGGTGCGTTGCACCAAATGTCATAATACGATGCTGGTGAACCTCACCGCAATGTTGAATGATAAGCCGAAAGCTCATGCAAATCTGAGCGCTTCGGAATGTACGCAATATACGCCGCAACGCATTTATGCGATCGGCGAAGCAGTCTATCATAAAGAATGGGATGATATGGGTTCGGTCGTTTCGAAAGAAATAACCGGAAGCGGACGTCATGCTATTATCGTGAACTTCGACCGTGTTGGTGAGAAGAAGCTGCTCGAAAACTTTTTGTTACAATAAACGCATTTCGTAACTATAATTTACAGTAAAGGGGGAATCTCAGAGTGATTGGAATCATAATTCAAGACAACGAGCCTATAGATCGCGCATTGCGCCGCTTCAAGAAAAAATACGAGCGTGCTGGTATTTTGCGTGAATTTCGCAGAAGAATGGCATTTGAAAAGCCGTCAATAACGAATAAGATGAAGCTCCAGCGTGCTACGCGTCGTCAAATACGCGTTCAAGAAGAGCTGAATTAAATGAATAATTTTTCATAATCGAAAAATAAAAGCCCCGTTTGTCACAAACGGGGCTTTTTTTGTGTCCTAATGTTAGGGAGCAAATATATTTTTATATTTATTCCCATACTGTTGTAACTTTTGGTGTTGCCAATTGTTTATACGGTAACTGGTGAAACTTCTGTGTTTACCCCACACATAAAGCGGACCCTCGATAGAGCACTCCGGTGTTGCTTGCTCATTTTGATCGGAAGTAGCGTCAATATCCCCCACTTGCTATTTTTGCCAAAATTTTTGATATCAACTATATATTATGAATACGAACATTACAAAATCATTATTTCGCAGATTTTCTCTGCTTCTTGTTGTCGGGCTATTGATGCTCGGTGCTACCACTGCTTCGGCTACGGTAAACAACACACTTTTGTCCGAAAGCTTTGATGAAGGGTACGTCCCGGCAAATGGATGGAACAGCGACTATAATTCTTACGGTGGTAGCAACGGCTATAACTGGAGCTATTGGTCGAAAGCTGGCGCAAATGATTATGATGGGTCTTGGGTCTTTAACCTCTATGATTGCGATCAAGACAATATCTATTCACCTACGATGGATGCTTCAGCTTATACTGGTCCATCGGACAAAGTCTATGTTGAGTTCGATGCATGGATCGAGTACAATGGCTATGACTATGATCAGTCAAATAATAGCAAGACCGGTGAGGCGGGTGCCTATTTCGCTGTGTATGCCGATGATGGAACCGGGCAATACTATAATAATGCTCCTCTATTAGAGTACACGCATACCGATGATGTCTTTACATTTGACAATCGTTATGACTATAGTTTTAGCTACCCTGACCCGATCGTCGGTTCGGGATATTGGAGACATTACAA
>JBBRNY010000031.1:0-25499 GCA_038229915.1 Kapaibacterium sp. (SeqCode)
ATGTTACTCATCGCCAAGTCTTTCTCATTGCGAAAGTACAATCGATCTTTAAGCCAAATATCACCAGCATTCCATTTGATTGGTTTTTTCTTTGTACCGAACAGGACAGAACGGTGACCGTTCAAAATACAAACGACTTTGACATCACCGTCACCGATGCGTTGCTCGGCGGTACTGATGCAGCAGAGTTTACTATCGTGACCCCTCAGCCGCCTTTTTCGGTGCCTGCCAATGGATCGAGAACAGTGATTCTTCGTTGCTCTCCGTCAAATGTGGGTTCGCTTTCGGCAGATGTCACGTTCAATTTCAATGTGCCAAAAGGATACTCGATCAATCAACCATTGAGTGTTTCCGCTTCTCAGCTCTCATCATCATTTTGGGCATCAAAAAAATTGCATACATTACCGGGAGCAGATGTGCTCTTTCCTATCTACGCCAATTCGCCACTTGAACAATTTCAATCACCAAGCTTCCGTCTGACGATCTCGTATGATCCGTCGCATCTTGAAGACTTTGATTATGTGCAAGACTATACGCATACGACAGTTGGTGCATTCTCGGTCGTTGGTGATACCGCAGGGTATCGCGAGTATGATTATCAAACGCTTGATAATAGTATTGTCACCGGAGGAATGCCAAACGACACGGTGCCGTTGGTGTACATTAAATTTCATACACGCTTAAATCCTGGCGAAGAACAACTTACGTTTTCACAGGCATACGATATTCATTATTCGATCAACTTCGACCGCAGTCCATATCCATCAGCATGCGTGCTGCTTTCTACCCCGAGCGGTGTGATCACTATCGACTCCAGTTGTTCGTCGGTTAGCTTATTTAAGCCGTTGCATGGGCCTGATGATGCGGGAGTGCAAAGCATTACTCCAAATCCTTCAACCACAGGGACAGTGGCTGTGACGATCGACATCCCGAGTGATTCGCCTGTAAAGCTCGATGTGATCGATGTGCTTGGCAATACCGTAAAGACCCTTGTCAATGAAGATCGCCAGCGTGGATATTACGATATTAATTGGAATACAGAAGGTGTTCCGGCAGGCACGTATTACTTACGTTTGAGGACATCGGGAACACAAAAACTCCGTCAAGTGCTGATAATGCATTGAGTTCAACAGTTGAAAGAAAAGGGTTATTCTATCGCCCGGCAATAATAATTTTTGCCGGGATCACCGTTGGCATCGGAATTGCCGCCTCTGTTGTTACTTGCAATAGAATAATACTATTCAGTATTCTCTCCTGCATTCTCCTACTTTCGGCCTCATTCTTTTTCCAAAAGCACCTACTCTCTCGCATGGTGTTGTTGGTATGCTTATCAGTCGCAGTTGGGTTTACGTCATACTCATTGCAACAGTTGTTGGAAAAGTCTTCACAACTCAATGACATCTCAGGTCTTCACTATTCAGAATGTATCGTCTATGGGAAGGTCATTTCAAATTGCGATAGCACAAACTATTCGTATCGTTGTATCATAAAATTGGATTCTCTCTATGTTGACTCTTTGCATATTCGCAATAATGAGAAGCTCGCGTGCTTCATTCACAAAGATACTTCTGCATCGGGCTTCGTACTGCCGAAGAAATACGACAAGATCAAAGCGTTTGTAGAGCTCCAAACGATCGACAACATTCGCAACCCCTACGAGAACAATACTGGTCAATACTTAAAGCGTACCACAGGCGCAAAGGCAATAGCATCGGTAAGCAGCCCGTATGATATTTATATTATTAATTCTCCTGCCGATAGATCATCACAAGATGTCTTTACCGATTTTTTTCAAAATATTAGAAAGTCCATCAACGAAAGGCTCATCACTTCGATCCGTGATACAGTAGCACAAGCTATCGCCGGCGCAGTAGTGTTGGGCGAGCGCGACAAACTTGGCTCCGACATTTCTGCTGAATTTCGAAATGCCGGGCTTTCACATATTCTTGTCGTCAGCGGCTTTAATGTCGCTATCGTGGCGGCATTAATATATTATTTGCTTCGATTTATCGGGATGATCCGATTAAAATTACGGATCACCATCTCAATGGTAGTGGTGGCACTGTACTGTTTCACGATAGGTCTCGAACCAAGCGTAACCAGAGCATTCCTATCAGTAGAATGTATTTTCCTTGCGCTATTGCTTGAAAGAAAACCAGACATTGGCAACATCACTGCCGCCATAGCTTCACTAGCACTATTGCTCGACCCTTCAATACTGTTCGACATTAGTTTTCAGTTAACATACGGCGCCGTGTTCTCGCTGGTATTGATCTACCCACGATTATCACATTTTTTCATTCCAAAGGAATTACCAAAGACCAATAATAGATACAAAAGATATCTATTGCTTGCGACTGAGACTCTTCTAACATCCACAGCGGTATTGATAGGATTGCTACCTATAATGGTTTATCATTTCCATCGCATCACCTTTGTTAGCATCTTCTCAAATATCATTGGCATACCTGTTTCAAGTATTTTGACGGTCATTAGTTTTCTTCTTATACCACTCTCATATATTAGTCATCCTCTGGCAATGATCTATGGAGATGTCACTACAGTACTTTCAAAAGCACTAGAAATGACAGCTCAACTAAGCAGTGGTATTACTCCGCTTCGATTTGCATTGCCAAAATTCAATCTCTTATTAATCATATTTTATTTTGCAGCATTAATTCTCATCCTTCGGAGCGCATCGATCAATCAAGCGCTCATGCGAATATGCTACACCGCATCGATAGCAATTGTCATTCTTCTATTTCATATACCTCTTTCAATGCGGGTATTACCAAACGATGGCACACTCTCGGTATTATTCTTCGATGTCGATCAAGGCGATGCCGCTTTGATTCGTACACCGAACAATAAGACTTACCTCATCGACTTTGGCGGTCTCCGCAAAGATAGCACCGCAGTCGCCGAGCGGACGATCGTGCCGATACTCGAAGCTGAAGGGATCAATTCGATCGACGCGGGATTTATCTCTCACATGCACCAAGATCACTATGTTGGTTTGCTTCCGCTGTTACAGTCGGGGCTTGTAAAACAACTGTATTCTTCCGGTGAAAAAACTCATGGTACACTTTCCTATCGACTCGATAGTCTTGTGAGTGTCAATCATATTCCAGTGATAAATCTTCAGCAAGGCAATAAAATTATTTTAGATAGTGATGTCACGATGTATCTCTTTAATCCGGATACATCAATACGACACCTCAATGCAAAACTATCGGGCACGATGATCAATCACGGCTCTTTGGCAATGAAAGTTGTGTACAAGAACAACTCATTTCTTTTCTTGGGGGACATCGAAGCCAGTGACGAAGAGCGTTTGACCAGTGTGTATGGCTCATTTCTAAAGTCTGATGTCGTGAAGGTTGCTCACCACGGTAGTTTATATAGCTCTACGAAAGTGATGACGAATGCTTCACACCCAAGTTATGCCGTTATTTCCGTTGGGGCACACAATGGCTTTGGGCACCCAACACCAAATGCCATCTCACGTTGGCATAATGTCGGCGCTACTGTTTTAAGAACTGATCGTGATGGCGCAATACTCTTTCGATCAGATGGCAAGAATGTATGGAGAGATAATTGGCGTTAACATTTTATCGAATGCACGCTTTTATCTTTGGTCCAATTTGTAACGCGGGCAGTGGCAAATGAAAATGGTCTAAAATTTCGGCAACAACCTCCCATGCTTTTCCGTTAATCGGAAGCCCCGAGAAATTAAGATCAAGCCCAAGAAATAACAACGATCCTGGTGTCTTCCCTTGTCGTTGCGGGAGAAACCCTGCCGAAGGAAGATTTTCTACTCCATAGCCAATCGCAAGATTCAACCATGACGGGATAGCACTGGAATTGGTAATTGAGTGCATATTCGCACTGATCCAAAATGTTTGACTTTCGTTATCATCAATAATATTTTTATAAACGCCGGCTTTGTATGCTTCTGATGGCAAGATGCTCAACTTATATTTGAAATTTCTTATATAGGGAATATATTCTTGCAATAGCGGAAGCGATGCACCAAGAATATCACCAACTTCATCGCCGGGAGAAAAACCAAAATAATCGGTACCGGAATGAAAACCATCCTCGATCTCGACAAGTGTCTGTGCGAGCAACGCTGACCCCGAGCCGATCCACGTTGCAGTTTTACTATCTACCCCGGCGATTAGGTAGCCACGCCGAATAACATCTGCCGAAAATGTCGTAAAGAATGCGTGACCAAGTTTATCGTTGTGGTAGGCATAGGGCGGATCAGTCGAGAAATGAAACGGGCTATGCTCGCTTGTCTTCCACCATGTGCTATAATTTTCATACAACGCCCCACCAATAACTCCGGCAGGTAATATTGATGCGATGATGATTCCGGTTGTAGTTGCACTATCTTCCTGAGCTTTACATACACCGCAAAGAAGAGAAAGCAACAGTAAAACCCGAAAAGAATACCTCATCGTAAAATTATTTCAAGACTCCAAGTTTTTTTCCAACTTTGGTAAATGCTGCGATCGCTTTATCGAGGTGTTCCTTTTCGTGTGCTGCGGAGATTTGAACTCGGATGCGTGCTTGCCCTTTTGCGACGACGGGGTAGAAAAATCCGATCACATAAATACCCTCGTTCAACAATTCTTTTGCAAATTGCTGGGCAAGAGGCGCATCATAAAGCATGATGGGGCAGATGGGATGTACGCCGGGCTTAATGTCAAAACCGGCAGCAGTCATTTGCTCGCGGAAATATGTAGTGTTCGATTCAAGCTTATCGCGGAGTGCTGTTGTCTCAGAAAGCATTTTAATTATTTCCAGCGCGGCACCAACGATAGGTGGTGGGACAGAATTACTAAAAAGATATGGGCGTGAGCGTTGGCGAAGCATTTCGATTATTTCTTTTCTACCCGAAGTAAAACCACCAGCCGCACCGCCAAGAGCCTTACCGAGTGTTGAGGTAATGATATCAACTCTCCCCATTACATTGGCGTACTCTATAGAACCGCGACCCGTCTTACCAACAAATCCCGTCGCATGACTATCATCAACCATCACTAAAGCATCATATTTATCTGCAAGATCGCAGATCTCATCGAGCTTTGCGATAAAACCATCCATCGAAAAAACTCCATCGGTAACGATAATACGTCTGCGCATATCTTTCGATTCTTGCAAACAGCGTTCAAGGTCTTTCATATCACTGTTCTTGTAACGGAAGCGGTTTGCTTTCGAGAGCCGAACACCGTCAATGATCGAGGCATGATTTAATTCATCACTGATAATAGCATCTTGTTCTCCAAACAGCGGCTCGAAGACACCACCATTGGCATCGAAGCAAGCCATATACAAGATCGTATCTTCAGTGCCGAGGAACGCAGAGACCTCGCGCTCTAACTGTTTATGCAGATCTTCGGTACCACAGATAAATCGTACGCTCGACATTCCATATCCATGCGTATCAAGCGCATGATGCGCGGCTTTGATAACACGGGGGTCAGACGAGAGGCCCAGATAATTATTCGCGCAAAAATTGAGATACTTCCCTTCGCGCCCTTCGACTTGTATCTCAACTCCTTGTGGAGTAGTGATGATCCGTTCGTCCTTGAACAAACCTGATTCGCGAATTTCGTGTAGTTCTTTTTCTAATTGCTCTTTGGTCGTACCGTACATAATAATATCTCAATTAATAATCTTCACAAGAAACAAATTACAGTCGCGCTAACATTCCTTTGACAATTCCGCGAGTATAATGAGCGGCGATATGCTCGACGAATAGGGGGAAATCAATGATTGCCGAATGATCGGCTTTATCGGATAATATTCGAATCGCTACATAGGGAATCCGATGTTCATAACAAACCTGTGCGACAGCTGCACCTTCCATTTCAACACATTTCAAGTCAGGGAGTGCTTTCCGCAATTCCAACAGCTTCGTCGGGTCTGCCATAAATTGATCACCACTTGCAATGAGTCCTTTCACTACTTGCCCAACAGTGATCTTATATTTCTCCAAATATCTAGGCGCGACATCCTTATGCAATTCTTTTTCGACATATTGTTTTGCTGCCAGATAAGCTGATTCAGCCATTGCATCATCAGATTTGAAATGCGAAATACCCAGCAAGGGAATCTCGAACCGCTTCATCGGTGCCACTGCACTCGCATCAACATCGTGCTGTACTAACTCAGATGAGATGACGACATCACCGATATTAAGAGCAGGGTCGGCTCCGCCTGCTACGCCTGTAAAGATGATTGAATCAACGTCAAAAAGATTGATGAGCGTCGTGGCTGTTTGCGAAGCAGCTACCTTACCCCACCGCGAAAGAACAATGACAACTTCTTTCCCGTAAAGTATACCTCTTTGATATTTACGATTGGCTATCGTTCGTTCTTCTTTTAAAATAAGATCAGCACTCAGCAAGCTGATCTCTTCTTCCATTGCGCTCATAATGCCGATCATTAGATCGCTCCGTTCTTGAAAATGATCGGCAGTGCATCAGCTAATTTCTGATACTCCGACAATTCATTATACACATTGACAGAGATACGTATATAACAATGTCCATTGACTTGCAATATTGGAACTTCGATCTTATACTCATCAAAAATAATATCGTGTAGCTTATCGATATATTCAGGACTTGCTTTCGGATTGCCCGGCAACGGAAACGTGACCATTGTTTCGAGCATCTCTATCGGGGCGGCATATTCAACATTCATCGCCTCAGTAATTATTTTTCTCGACGCAAGAATAATTGGTTTTATATATTTGCGTGAACGTTCGATTCCGATCTCGTTCAAAAAATCAATTCCCGCACCGATACTAAGCCATGGCGTAAAATCACGTGTTCCTGTCCATGCAAATTCTTCTTGAAAGCTTGCCTCATAATCCTGCGAGATCACCGTCGGGTGTATCTTCGACCTATTCTCCGATGCAACCCAAAGAAACGCCGCGCCTTTTGGTGCGAAGAGCCATTTATGACAATTGCCGGTATAATAATCTGCACCAAGAGTTTCGAGATCGAGATCGACCATCCCCGGCGCGTGAGCCCCGTCGATGATAATTGGAATACCTTTCTCTTTAAAGATGGCGACCAGCTCTTTAACTGGAAAAACAATGCCACTCGGACTGGTGATATGATCGAAAAGCACGAGTTTTGTTTTTGAGGTGATTTTTGATCGCAGGGCTTCTATAATTTGCTCGGCGCTATTTATCGGAAAAGGCACCTCGGCTTGAACTACCGTGGCTCCGCTAATATCTGAAACGTATTTCATCGTCTTGCCAACTGCCCCATAGACATGGCTTGTCGTCAGAAGTTCATCACCTTTTTCGAAACTTGGCATCAGCGACCTAAGCACTGCATTTATTCCCATTGTTGCATTTTCGACCAACACCAGATTTTGGGGTTTTTCACCAACAAAACTCGATAATTGAGCAATGTTCTTCGCCATTTCTGCCGGGAATTCGCGTTTCATAAACCGGACCGGTTCGCGCTCCATTTGCTCTTGAAAGCCGCGCTGAACTTCCAGCACTTTTTTTGGACAAGCCCCGAATGAACCGTGATTGAGGAATGTTATATCGTTGTCGAGAAGCCATTGGCTTCGGATGGCACTGCCGAATGTCATTGTTTCTGTAAAAAGAAAATAGGAACATCCGCGCAGTTCTATCAGTTACAGTGCATCGGAAAAACCGAAACGGAGGGCTCGCATAATGGTATTGCAGCAGTCTTGAAAACTGCCAGCCGCAAGGCTATGAGAGTTCGACTCCCTCGCCCTCCGCAAAATGTAAAAAAGCCTGAATAACAGATCGTTATCCAGGCTTTTTTATTGTAATAATCTCACGTTACGGTAGATGCGGTGCCGGCGGAGTTGTTGGTGTAACTTCCTCAACAGGGGTTATCGGCATTACCGGGGGCACAACGGGTGGTTGTGCAAAAACTGGTGCATTGATCGTATTTTTCATCTCATCGACCGATTGCGATGCCGCCATTACGTGTTGATCAAACGATGACTTTGCCACTTGCAAAGCCTCAATAGGCTCTTTCATTGCCGTTTTGATCTGATCTTCGAGTCCGTCTTTTGCATCGCGGAATTTCCGTAAGCCTTTCCCCAGACTTCCTGCGAGTTCGGGTATTTTTTTCGGACCGAAGAAAATGAGTATGACGAGGAAGATCAGGAGAACTTCGCCGCCGCCTAAATTATCAAACATTGAGCTACCCTTCCCTAATTATGGCTTCGGAGTTTCTTTTACTTCGTCGTCAGTATGATCGCCGTTCGAGGCTTTTTTAAATTCATTCATACCTTTACCCAAGCCACGCATCAATTCAGGGATCTTCTTACCGCCAAATAGCAATAAGATGATCGCGACGATGATCAGCAGTTCAAATCCACCTAAGTTCTTAAACATATTATGGTCCTTTATAAAAAAACGGGTACTACTCAGATGCTCTCTCAATCCCAAACTTCTCAACGAACAGTTAGGTTCGGTTACTTCTTCTCGAACCACGAAAAGCGGTATTTCCCTTTATGTGGTCCTCGGATGTTCTTCAAAAAACCAAGCACTACTAATACCAGCGCTAAGCCAACAATGGCGAAAATAACGGTCTGCACAAGTATCATTAGTTAGAGTCTCTTCCCACGTTTTGGTTTAATCTCTCTTATGCCGCTTCCGCAATTTGCGTTTCGACGCTCTTTTTCTCAAAATGATGCTGTAGCGAACGGAACACTCCAAGACCATCGGCACTGCCTAAGATCGCTTCACAAGCGCGTTCTGGATGCGGCATTAGTCCCAAGACATTTCCTGCCTTGTTGATGATACCCGCAATGCCATTAACCGAGCCGTTCGGATTTGCCGAATCAGTTACATCGCCCCCTTCGGTCGAATAACGGAATACCACCTGATCGTTCGCTTCGAGATCGCTGATCACATCAGCTTCTGCCAAGTAATTACCTTCGCCATGAGCGATCGGTATTTTCAAGACTTGCCCTGTTACGAGCATTTCGGTAAATCGATTACCGGTTTGCTCAGTACGAATATGTAAAAATTTTGAGCGAAACTTCAACCCGCTATTGCGAACCAACATCCCGGGCAACAAGCCACTTTCGCACAGTACTTGAAAACCGTTACAAATTCCTATTACAGTACCGCCGTTATTTGCAAAATTGATCACGTCTTTCATTACCGGAGAGAACCGCGCAATAGCACCGGTTCTGAGGTAATCGCCATACGAAAAACCGCCAGGCAAAATAACCAGATCGACACCAGAGCCGATACTGCCTTCTTTATGCCAAACGAATTCGGTATCAGCTTCGCCAAGCACGTTCTTGACGGCGTGATGAGCGTCGTGATCGCAATTCGAGCCGGGGAAAACGATGATTCTGGTCTTCACGTTGGGCTGTCTCCTTTATGCCATCTCCCGAATCTCCACGATCCGGTAGGTTTCCATGATCGGGTTTGCCAATAGCTCATCGCTTGAGCGCTCCGCTATTGTTCGGGCTTCTTCTTGCGAAGAGGCGTTCACATCGAGACGAATAAACTTCCCGATCCGAACATCGCCGACCTGACTCATACCAAGCGTACTCAGTGCATGCTGGGTCGCCTTGCCTTGCGGATCAAGGATTGCCTCTTTCCGCTCTGTTGCTACAAAGATTTGATATCGCATAATTGACAAACAATACTTGAGATCGGATAGTGCGATAAGCACAAAAAATGACCTATGTCGCTATTTTGGCTCCCAAAGTTCAATTTTGTTGCCTTCTGCATCCATAATATGAACAAATTTCCCAAAATCGTAGGTCGCAATATCATCCAAGATAGTGACTCCGTTCGCTTTGAGTTTTTCTACAAGCCCATCCATATTTTGGACTTGGTAATTGATCATAAACTCTTTTTTAGACGGGGAAAAATGTTCACCTTCTTTTTTGAACGGCGTCCATTGAAGAGAGTTTATCTCGTCAGGGTTGTTAAGGTTTCTCGATTCAAAACTCGACGAACCCCAATCATTGATCTCGATCCCTAAATTTTTGGAGTACCATTCTTTCGTAGCATTCAGATCATCTGAATAAAAGAAAATGCCACCGATCCCAGTCACCTTTGGTGTAGTGTCAACAGGCGAAGTTGCATTGTCTGTTTGATCTTTTTGGTTTTTCATATTGAAAAAAGATTTGGTGTAAAAATGATTTGGCCGTCTTCCAAATTACTTATCTTCTAACCCCTTGCCATCCAAAATATGTTGCATATGTTTTTCAATTCGTGCCTCGCGGGTTTTGGCTTGTTTGGCTGAGGAAAAAAAGAGGAGATGACCCCTTTGCCGACCCGGCGTTAGGGCATAGAATGCTTTTTTTAACTTTGGTTTTTCTTTTAATTTCTGTTCAAATTCTTCAGGCATGCTGAATTCCGAAGTCTTTTTTAGCTCTACTTTCACACCGGAATTTTCTACTTTGATAGCGTCTTTGATGTAGCTTTTGATAGTGGATTGCAACTTGTCTATTTCGGCTGCACTCGCAAAGCGCAACTGCCGTGCGGCTTGCACATTCTCCGTTTGTTGGACGAGTATATTCTTTGGGTCTTTTAACAAGGCACCTTTGAAAAACAACAGTGCACAGTATTCTTTGAACACATGGATCAAAACGATGTTACGTTTGTCAAGGGCGTAGCAAGGGCACCCCCACTTTAAGTCTTCTTCGAGTCCGCGCTCAAGAACAATGGTTCTTAATTTCTTGATCTCTTCCTGCCACTTTTTTGCTTTGTTGAAATAAAAATTAACCTTAGGGTTCTCAATATTTTTTGGCATGGCAAGTTATGCTAATTACTTACATCCCCAACATCGATTGGTCTTCTTTGTCCATCTCTTCTTCATCGAAGAGTGTGATAGCTTTGCGTTCGGCGAGGTATCTTTTTGAGCGGCTCATGAGCGAACGGACGACACCAAATATAACAAATAATAAGAATAACGGGAAGATCGCTTTACCTTTTGTAACTGAGGCAAGAATGATCGCAATAGCGACCACAATAAACTTTGCAGGCTCTTTGGCGATGGCACGCTTACTGAACTTCGGCATCGATTCATACTTCACCGTGCTGACCATCAGTAATGATGCGCCGATGGTGACGACGAACATCAGAATATCGAACGAGTCGTGAGTAATAAATTCAGGCGTTGCAGGGATGAAATGAAACGCAACGAACGAAACGATGAGTATTGCAGCCGAAGGGATGGGCAAGCCTTTGAAAAAATCTTTATCGAAGCCGACAAGCTGTACGTTAAATCTTGCAAGACGAAGCGCCCCACAGATCGCGGGTAATGCCGCGATGAGCATACCAACACTTTCGTATTTATAGAAAAATAATTTATAGACAATAGCACTTGGCGCAACCCCGAACGTCACAACATCGGCAAGTGAATCAAGTTCGACCCCAAACTCACTCGCGGAATTGGTGAGCCGCGCCATCAGACCATCGAGTGTATCAAACACCGCACCAAGCACGATAAACCATGCGGCGGTGTCATAATCAGAATCCATAAATGCACTCTTGATCGCGATAAAACCGCTAAAGAGATTCATCACTGTAAAGAGTGACGGAATAACCGACCGCGTTGTCTGGATTACCGAGCGTTTTGCCACTGCGCGATTGCCGTTGTCCCGGCTTCTGTGATGTCACCCTCTTTTACAAACAATGTCGTGCCAAGCGGCAAATAGACATCGACTCGCGAGCCGAACTTGATCATCCCAAATCGCTCGCCTACTTTTACCTTGTCGCCCATCTTCAGTGTACAAACAATTCGTCTTGCAACGTAGCCCGTCACTTGATTGAACAACAGTTTTCTGCCGTTGGTATTGAGCCCGATCAATTGACGCTCGTTCTCACTTGCGGCGGCTTCATCACTGGCGACTAAAAATTTGCCTGGTGCATAACGCAGATATTCGATCACGCCGTTTGCAGGAATACGATTGACGTGCACATTTAACGGCGACATAAAGATCGAGATCATTATTGCTTTTGAATGCAGATACTCGTTCTCATCAACTTCTTTGATAAGCACAACCTTACCGTCAGCAGGCGAGATCACAACCTCGTCGAGCGGCTTGCCGCCCGTATCGATCGTGCGATCAGGGTCGCGGAAAAAATTGAGTGAGAACACGGTAAGAAATCCGGCGATGAGCAAGAGCACAACACGCACCCAAATTTCATCAGACCAAAGCGCCAACACCACCAGTACGATCACTGTGATCGCAACACCAATAATAACGTCAGTTCCGTAACGAGTGAGCAAGGGAATAAAGAGAAGTAAAAAAGAAAATTAACCGACTACTTTTTGTAGCATCGTCGCGTATGCACTTTCGACATCACCGAGATCGAAGCGGAAGAGATCTTTATCAAGTTTTGCTCCGGTTTTCGAATCCCAGAAGCGGCAAGTGTCGGGCGAAATTTCGTCGCCGAGCAAGATCGTACCGTGGTGTTTGCCGTACTCTAATTTGAAATCAACAAGAATAATATCGCGGTCAATAAAAAATGTTTGCAACAGCTCATTCACCAACAGAGCAGATTTTTGGATCGTCGCGATCTCATCTGCAGTTGCCAGCCCTAGCGCTATCGCGTGGCTGTTATTAATCAGCGGGTCACCGAGATCGTCTCGTTTATACGAGAACTCAAAAGTTGGCTCAGGAAAGATGATGCCTTCTTTTGCGCCATAGCGTTTGCAGAAACTTCCGGCAGAGCGGTTCCGGACGATCACTTCAAGCGGCACGATCGTCAGTTTTTTGATCAGCATCTCGTTATCTGAAAGCTGTTCGACGAAATGTGTCTTTACTCCGTGCGATTCGAGATAACGAAATAGTGTCGAGGCGACGGTGGTGTTCACAGTGCCTTTGTTGCCCCACGAGCCGCGCTTTTCGCCATTGAAGGCAGTGGCGTCGTTCTTAAATTCTTGAATAACAAGATCGTCCGATTCTTCGACCGACCAGATCTTCTTTGCTTTTCCTTCGTAGAGCTGCTCTTTCTTCGTCCACATATTTTCTTACGCTAAGAGGAAATGATTTCTTACTGAAACAGTCCGATATAGACACCGAGGTTCGCGATCACACCTGAGGCTTTGACAGGTGTTAGATTATCGGTGTTGCCGAGCGGCACATCTTCATCGACCTTCCATGAACTTCCGGAAGTAACTTGATACCCCGCCGATGCGCGAAACATCATAAAGCTCAGCGGAGCCCACTCGAAGGTCACTTGTGGTTTGATCACAATGATACTTGCCGTATAGGTATGGGTAATGTTTGTTGAAGGTGCATCAAACTCCGACGAAATATCGAACGCAGTCCGAGATGCCGCTTGCTTTGCATAAATATCGATCGAGCCAAGCCCAAGCTCAGTGCCTATCAATATATGGAATCTCGAAATTCGTATCGGGAGCGAATAATCAACGGTCACGCCGCCGTAGCCTACTGAATAACGAAGGGTGCGCTGCACGGGTTGTCCGCCCGAACCCGTATCGTTCACGCAGCAGATCTGACTCTTGCCGCCAAAGCCAACACCGCCGACGCGGATATTCTTGATAAATGGGAATGGGATAAAGAAGTGTCCGCCCAACATTGGGATGGTCTGCGAGAGATCTTGATGAATGAACGGCTGGGCGATCTTCGTGTTGAACGAGCTGAGATCGGCAAGCAAGATACCACCAACAAAGCCGCCGCCGAGCCAATTGTAACTCGGCGTAAAAGCAGTATTACCTTCGTTATAGATATCTTCGTCGTTAAAATGCGTTGTATCACGGTCAATGCCGGTCTGTGCCGATGCCGTCTGCGTTAATGTCATTGACACAAAAAACAGAGAGATCAGTAGAACAAGGGAACACTTATATAACTTCATACGCTAACTATCTTCTAAAAAATGAGTAAGTACTAAACCACAGATATGGCGGTACAATTCAGGCGAATCTATAGGAATTGAGAATGACAAATTTACTATTTAGTGTTCTCAGTGTGGCGGGCTCTTCGTCCGCATCCATTTCTTTGATGAGACTTTGACAAAGCATACATAAATATTGTGACAACAACCGAAGGACAACCCCAACGCGCCCCCAAGCCCCAGCATGGCGAAATACTCGAACTCCGGACAGAGAGCCTTGCTTTCGAGGGCAAAGCCGTCGCGAGGCGCGAAGATGGCTATGTGATCTTTATTGATGGGGCGCTTGCCGGCGAAACCGTTCGAGCCGAGATCGTCAAAGCCAAATCGAAATTTGCCGAGTCGAAATTGCGTGAGGTGATCACGCCTTCCGCTGATCGTCGCATACCCATCTGTGAGCATTTCGGGACCTGTGGCGGTTGCGCAATTATGCATATTAATTATCAAACTCAGCTCGATTCGAAGACCCAACAAGTTCGCGAGCTGTTCGAACGCATCGGCAAGATCGCTTCGCCGCCAGTGTTGCCTGCTATCGGCAACCCCGAGCGCGAATATAATTATCGCAATAAAATGGAGTTCTCCTTCAGCGATTCGCGCTGGCTTGACGAAGAAGAGATCGCCGGTGGTGATGTTGCCGATCGGTTCGCGCTCGGCCTGCACATTCGTGGGCGTTATGATCGTGTCTTAGATAATCGAGTCTGCCACATCGCGCATCCGCTGGTGACGAAAGTGCTCGAACTCACCCGAGCGTTTGCACGCGAGCACGATCTTCATGCTTTCGACCCCGATAAAATGCCCGATGGTATTTTGCGCTTTCTTGTGGTTCGCAATAGTTTTCATACTGGTGAAATGATGATCAATTTCGTTACTTCGCGCTATGACGAAGACCTGATGATCTTGTATGCTTCGATGCTCGGAAAACAATTGCCGGAAGTAACGACGCTGGTTAATAACATCAGCAGTCGCAGAGCACAAGTGGCTGTTGGCGAGCGCGAAGTCGTTATCTTTGGCTCAGGGACGATCACCGATCACATTGGCAAACCGAAATATCAAATTTCGCCAAATAGTTTTTTCCAGACTAACACCCCACAAGCTGAACTGCTCTATACCATTGCTGAGCAAGCTGCTGAGCTGAAACCCGATGATAATTTGTGGGACTTGTATTGTGGCGCGGGCACGATCTCACTGTTTGTGGCCCCGAAAGTAAAATCGGTTCTTGGGGTTGAAGTTGTCGAAGCCGCAATTAATGATGCGCACGAAAATGCGCGGCGCAATGGCATTACGAATGTAAATTTTATATCGGGCGATCTCCGCACCGTATTACTTCAGCGCGACATTGCCGCGAAATACGGTACACCGACAGTGATGATCATCGATCCGCCGCGAAGCGGAATGCATGCCGATGTTGTTCGCGAAATACTCGAGCTCGCACCCGAACGAATTTCCTACATCAGCTGCAACCCTGCCACCCAAGCAAGAGACGTTGAATTGATGAGCGAGCAATACGAAGTAACCGCACTCCAACCCGTCGATATGTTTCCGCAGACCTGGCATATCGAATGTGTGGCAACCTTGCGGAGGAAGTAAATAAAAATTACATCGTTCCAATACTTTCCAAACTCCAAAGCGTGTCTATTCCGGTGATGACCTTACGCATTACCATTTTGCCGTGCTGTTTGGTACTACCGGAGACAAAAGAATAGACGATCATATTTTCGTCTTGGCTTTCTTGTTTGAGTTGCTCTACGGGCAAAAACTCCGGCGGGATCGGTCCACCGACAGGGATGGTCGCATAAAGTTCGATAGTACGTTTCGGATCTTTGAATTCTTTTTTATCGGTCTTTGCAAAAAACTCTTTCATTATTGGTGATGGCTCGGTCGGCGGTCCCTGCGTCTCCATTGACTTTGGCTTCTCCGGTGTAGGTTGTTCCGATTTCTTGCAGCTCGCCAATAGGAGTGTAGCTGCACAACACATCAAAAGAAAAGATCTCATAGTATAGGAATTAAAAAAATGAATGGACTCAAGAAATAATTTATAGTGGTATCGCGCCAAACTCTTTCATCAATGTCAGTTCAAGTTCACTGCGCTCGATGTCATCGTCAATTGTGACTGCTGGCGCATCAGCGGTCGGCTGTTTGCTGTTTGACTTTGCTGACGATGTCGTGTCCTTAAATGAGGTCGATAAAACTGCCATCTTTTTCTCAACTTTTTTCAGTTCGATGCCGAGTGAATTATTACCGAAGAATTCACGCAATTTCGCAATAAACATATCACGATTGCGCGCGAATGTTTCTTCGGTATGTTTTTTTGAAACCGTGATCTCAACGATATGCTCGCGCAACAGCGTAAACTCGATATCATCGGCGATCATCCGAAACGGGACACTCGTTGCCGCAACTGATGCGATAAACCCAGACCATTGATCCGCGATGGCATTAAGATCCCCGGATGCTACGACGGCATTGGTTTTTTCTGCCACAGCAACAACTTTCTTCGGTGCACTAACACTGACAGGTTTAGCCGGCGAGCTCGGAGCCGAAGTCATACCTGATACTTGTGGCAAGCTATTGGCATTACCTTTTAAGCTTCGAATTTCTTCGAGCAACGTTTTTACATCGAGCACGCGGTCGAGCAACGTCATTTCGACGAGCATCAGTTCGAGCACCACTCGCGCCGAATGTGCAGTGCGTATGCGTTCGAGCGCACCGAAACCTATGCGTGTTAAGCGCAAGATATCGCCTTCGTTAAAAGACTGTGCGTCCTTCGTATAACGCTCTTGATGAGACTTCACAACTTCGAGTAACTGCGGTTTCCCTGTCACGATCACCGTGAGCAAATTTCTCAGATGATCGAGCAAACCGCCTATAAATTCTTCGACATCATAACCGCGATTCACTACTTCGAGCGAGAGCGCAAATGCTTTTGATGCGGCATGCTCGTTGATGGCATCGGTGATCTCAAAATAAAAGTTGGCATCGATCAAATTGAGCGCATCACGAAGGACATCGGCACGAATGGTATTGCCACTAAACGCGACCGCTTGATCGAATACGCTTTGCGCGTCACGCATCGAACCGTCAGCTTTGTTTGCTATGAGTATGAGCGAATCGTCATCGGTGGTGATCCCATCGGACTCAGCAATGTGACGGAGCCGAGTTACGATCTCTTCGATCTGCATCCGCCGAAAATCATAGCGCTGGGTTCGAGAAAGAATCGTAGGAAGTAATTTTTGTGCTTCGGTCGTCGCAAGAATAAATACTAAATGTCGCGGAGGTTCTTCGAGCGTTTTTAGCAACGCATTAAATGCCTGAGCCGTAAGCATATGAACCTCGTCAATAATAATAACGCGGTAGCTTCCTTGCAGGGGCGGGTATTTCACGTTTTCGCGAAGATCGCGAACATCATCAACGCCGTTGTTCGAGGCACCGTCGATCTCGGCAACATCCATCGAAGACCCATTTGTAATAGCCTTGCAAATATCGCAAGTATTACATGGCTCATAGTTATTGGTCGCGGCGTTCGGGCAGTTGATCGCTTTTGCTAAGATTCTCGCGACCGTCGTTTTGCCACAACCGCGCTGACCCGTAAAGAGATATGCATGCGCCAAACGGTTCTCGCGAATCGCATTTTTGAGCGTGCGAGTTATATGGTCTTGCCCGACCACTTCATCGAATCGCTGAGGGCGCCATTTCCGGGCGGTTACTTGATAGTTTTGCTCCATATTCTTCGGATAACAAAAATAAGAAAGAAATAGTCTGAGCCTAACGAATCGGCTCCCACGTCCATAAAATCAGCGCACTACCAGAGCAAGATGGTAATAGGACGTCCAAACGAAACCTTCAATATTAAATTATTGTTTTCCCATATAATAATAAAAAGTTCATTCACATATTTGGGAAGGGAAATAATATGAAAGAAGCATTGAAAGACAAGCTGCAATCAGCAATGTCCGAGGGATTTGAACGTGCGCAAGACGATAAGATCGAGCAACTTAACCAACTCTCGACCACTGGCAAGAAGATCACCCGCAAAGATTACAATTCTCGCAATCTCGCTGAACTCTATACCGAGTTAGGCTTGGAATATCCGACCGGAAAACCGATGGTTGCATAATACCTTGCCATAGGAGACTTAAAAAAACTGCCATTCTTACGCAAGAATGGCAGTTTTTCTTTTATAACGTTTTGTTTATTGTTAATCTGCTTTCTTTGTCGGAGCCGGCGTTGGTGATGGCGTCGAAGCAGCTACAGTGCTTGCGGGCTTTGGACTATCTTTGCCACCGGAGGATTTTTTCGAGTAATCGGTGACGTACCAACCTTCGCCTTTGTATAAGACTCCCGCTCCGCCAGTGACGATACGTTCGAAAGTTTCTTCACCACACTTGGGGCATTTGGTGGTCGCTGATTCAGTAATGCGTTGCATCACCTCTTCTTCAAACCCACACGCGCGACATTTATAATCATAGGTTGGCATTGTTCATCTCCTTATCATCACTCATACGAATATTTCAATACGAGTGTTCCCTTACGATCACTTCCGTACCAACACAAATTTTGTTTGGCCAGAATCCACGGCAGTCGGAGCATCAGCACTCACGACATACACTCCACTCGGCAACAGCATTCCGTTTTCATCACGGGCGTTCCATTGAACACTACCGCCCAGCTGACTGGCATCAATCGTCGAGACAAGTCTGCCCGCAGGAGTAAACACTTTTAGTGTCGAACCTTGCACCAGTCCGTTGATCGTTACAGATACTGCGCTATTGCCTTGTTGTATGAGTGGGTTCGGAAAGATAGATATTTTTTTATAGTCAGCATTTCCCTGCTTGAAGATCGAGCTTGTTCGCGATATTCCTTTTGGAGTTCCAAAATATGCTTCACCAGTTGAATAGTCGATCGCAATGGAATTCACCACGTTATTAATCAATGGCGAATTTGCTTTCGTAAAATGCGCGAGCGAATCCGTCCCATCGGCAGAGACAACAAACACCCCATCCTCGGTACCAACCCACTTATTGCCGATGCCATCGACCGTCATTGAGTGGACGATCTGCTGATCGAGAAACGGAAGTTTACGAGTTCGAAATTGCAACGCTCCGGTATTAAAATCGTGCGAATGGCTGACGATCTCAACACCAACACTTGTGCCGCACCAAAGCCCATTGTCCTGATCGACCAACATTGCATCGACACCCTGTGTCGCAAGGAAACGTCCCGTACCACCAGCAAGTGGGTACGTCGAGCCATCGGGCAGATAGGCGATCACTCCATACGGAGAAGGCTGTTCTTTGTTGATCGTACCTGCGTAATAATAATTATCGAGATCTTGTGCGACCACACCAAACGGACGAAATGGGTTATCAGGCGGATTGAGTTGTAACCCAGTAAATGTTTTTGCATCTGATGTTTTGGCAATGCCTTTGCCGTCGAATGCCCATACCGATACAATAAAATTTCCTTTATTATCGAGTTGCCCTGCGCCGCTGACGATAAATTCTCCGCCATCAACACTCGATATTCCTTCGGATACTCCGAAGCGAGTAACTTTGAATGGAGACAATGATACACTATATACACCACCACCAAAACTACTGAGCCACAACAGTGATCGAACGGTATCATAATATACTTTTGTATATCCTGCGTCGGGTAGTTGAATACCTCTACCGCGATATGGTGACCAGACACTCTTATTAGGATCGAAACCCGTCATTCCCTCTGAGCCATAGACTGCGAACAGGGTGCCAAGCTTTTGTGCAAAATGAAGATCGTTAATATCATTGGTCAGTGGTCCATCCGGAGCGAAACCGTTTGTCGGAGTCAGTGCGGATTCGATCGTGATGCCGCCTGCCGAGAATCCCGTTATTCTGGAATGATCGTTAGCAATAGCAAATGATGTGACAGTGTTCTGTGAAGATGTTTTACTAAGCTGCTCGTAACGAAAGTTTACTAAGTCGGCTGTTACGACGAGGCGATTTCCGCCACGACTATCAAGGATATAAAGCGAGTCATTTTTGACAAGCATCTTGACAACGGAGATCGAATCGCTCAGTGGTACCGGGCGGAGGCTATCGCCGGAGCGTACGAACAATCCTTGTAAACTACCAACAATAATTTGCGATCTGAATGCAGCCACTGCGTGAAGATCGATCTTCGAAGGAGCATTGATCGTGTGCCACGAAAATGGTGCCGATAGCGCCGGAGAATTTCTTGGTGCAAATGCTAATGACGAGTTGAGCACCGTAAAGATGGTATCGGAAAACAATGCACAATCAAACACCGTGTCCTGATCGATATGAGAGCCAAATCTTGTAACGGTTTCGGCAAAAAATCCGTGCGTAGCATTATAAATACTCAAACCAAAACCGGTCGCGATGTAGAGTTCGCTGTCACTGACAAGAATTTTATTGATCTGCTTCTGAGTAAACTGCGAACTCAGTGAAATATCAACGACATTTTCGACTGTGCCACTCGATGGATGATAAATATCAATACCACCGGTGCTATTGCCGATATAGAGTGTATTGTCGTTGCCCAGTGCGATCGCGGTTATTTCATTGGTATTTAATCCTTCAGAGTTTCTTAGCGCCTGCACCTTTGCGCCCGTTGCTTGATTCATCGGCACACGATAAACGCCACCTTGTGTAGCAACCCAAACGATCTGAGAGTCAGCAGTAACAGCGATATCCGAGATATTCGTCATCGCGGTATAGGTCCGCCACTGACCGGGCTTTAGTGGCTGTGCGAAACTATTGATCGCCAAAGCAAGAACGAGAAGCGGAACAAACAACAATATTTTTATCATACGAACGACGACCTTTTATAAAATTTTACGATAATTGTCGTTTCAGATTCGCCATTTCGATCGCTGCTAATGCCGCTTCGACGCCTTTATTTTCGTTATTTGCCGAACTCCGAGCAACGGCTTGTTCATCGGTATACGTCGAGAGGACTCCGCAAGCGATAGGCATCGCATATTTTAGTGACACGGTTTGGATGCCACGCATTGCCGCTTCAGAGATATAATCGAAATGCTTTGTCTCGCCTTCGATCACCGCACCGAGAGCGATCAGTACATCAAAATATTTATTACAAGCAAGCCACTCAAGCGCAAGTGGTATTTCGAATGCACCGGGTACTTCTACAACCATCACATCACTCTCGCTCGCTCCGCGCTCATCAAGTGCGCCCAATGCACCGAGCAGCAAGCCACGAGTGATCTCTTCGTTGAATCGGCTGACAACGATGCCGATCTTCAGACCGGTCGCGGTCGCTTTTGCTGTTATGGTTTTAGGTATCATAATTGTGAGCTAATAACATCTGAATACGAACGAGAGTCTCATAAAGATTCGGGTAAAAATAGTACCCTGCCTCGATCAGAGATACCCCGGAAAGCTTCTTACCGTGCCCTGACGATCATCCCATTTCTCATCGAAAGATATCTTGTCTCTAACGGCAAGCCGTCGATCGGGGCGGTTAAGGTGGTTGCAAAAAAGATCGTCATCCCGCGGAGATGCTCCGAAGCGAAGATCGAGAGTATTTGTTTAGCAGTGACAATGTCAAGTTGCGAAGTCGGATTATCGACGATCAAGAGCATCGGTTCGTTGACGATCGCTCGGGCAATGGCGGTGCGTTGTTTTTCGCCGAGCGAAAGTGCTTTCGGAAAGTGGTCTCGCTGTGCTAGAATACCCACACGATCCAATACTTCCGAGACCAACAAGTCGATCTTTTTTCGTTTGAAGTCGCTTTGTATTTCTAATGCAAAACTCACATTTTCGAAAACGGTTTTTTCTTCGAGCAATCGAAAGTCCTGGAACACACAACCGATGGTGCGCCGATAGGCCGCAACATTGCTCTGACTGATCTTGGTGAGTTCGAAATCACCGACGGTGATCGAACCAGTTGCGGTTTTGAGCTCGCCATCAAGTAGTTTTAAGATCGTGGATTTGCCCGAGCCGGTTGGTGACGAAAGCACCGTAAAGTCGCCTTTGTTAACCGCAAAAGAAACATCGTGCACCGAGAATGCTTCCGAGCCTTTGTATTGAAAACTGACGTTGCTGAATCGAATCATTCTCTGCGCCTTAGTAAAATGCCGTTTTAATATGCCGAACTTCCGGTGCCGAGCCGATCAGATCGACGGCCACAACATCAAAGCGGCACGCTTGATCGGTGATCTTATTAATGTGGTAATATCCTTCTGCCACACGCTTGATCTGGCGTTGCTTGCGAGTATCAACCGAGCTTTCGGGCGTACCACGATTATAATTGCGTCGCGATTTAACTTCGACAAAAACTAACTGCTCGCCATCGATCGCGATAATATCGATCTCCCCGACTCTGCCATAGGTAAAATTTCTTTTGACGATCTTATATCCAAGATCTATCAAATAACGGCAAGCTTCGTCCTCGCCGAGGTGTCCTTGCTCTTTGGCTTCTGCTTGTATTGGTCGAAGATCACCCATAAAATATTCTTAAAAATATGGCAGTGTTATTTGCGATGGCGGTGTGGGTTGGAAACTTACGGAGATATTTAAATAATTTCCAGCTCGGATATATCCACCACCGGTACTATCGGCACTAATCAATATTCTCGCTCTGCCACCACCAGGAAGCAAAGCATAGACCTGTGCTCCGGTTGTAGGTGACGTTGGCAACGAGACAGAAGTGGCTTGTTGCAATTCTGCATCAGTAAATGGTCTCGAAAAATATCCGGCATCAAGAATCGCCACAGCATCGACTTGCGAAGAAAATGTGGTGCCGTTAAGCGCCGCGAAAGAAACCGTTGTGCCATCATACAATATTTTGAACATTGCACTGATACTCGACGGATCGTATGCGGACATAATATACCCTGTCCCGATCTGACCGATGAATACGCCTGTATCTATTTTGAATTGGGTTGCATTTTGGATAGCCCCAAGTCTTTCCGCACCACTCCAGCTGATCCCAACCGAATCAGTACTTTCAACGCTATCTTTTCGAATAGCTTTAACCCAAAATTTGTATGGCTTTTCAGAAGGTATCGTCGGCTCCCCGGGCACCGTAACAGAAGAGGTGACCAACCCTGTCCCAATTCCAGATTGCACAGTCATCAGCGTTATTAATTTTAGGCTAAAGGAATTTGTCGTGTCAACGTAACGAATAATATATCCGAGAAAACCTGTATTGGCTTCATCGGGACTTCTCTTCCAAAAAAGATTTACAGTGTTTGCTCCTGGTCCACTCGATGCATATACCGCAGACGGTGCGGCAACAGGCTTTGGATCATTATCAAAAGAGACAAATTGAGAAAATTGGGATAGCACGACTGAATCCGGTTTCAACGCATCCGGAAATCTTTCGCCCCAAGCACGTGCTGTGTAGCGCCCCGGTGGGATATTGTGAAACGTATAAACCGTATCACCTCTACCGGTATGAACAGAGTCTATCTCTGCACCAATGATCGAATCTTCTTCGGTCAGGGTGGCGCCGCCATAAGAAACAAACAACTGTACAAAGTAGCCTTTGAAGTTTTGCTGGGTATCACTTGGCGAGCGGTTCCAACGGATCTCGAGATCGGTCGTGTTAGTGATCGACTTATAATAGACGCCACCCGGTGGGTAGATCAATCGCGGCTTAATATCGGGCGCGTCGATATTGTCACTGAGACAACCCCCAATGGTTGCGCCAAAAGCGATCAACAAAACAATAAGAATAGCTTTCATTACTCTTTACAATGCGAAATAGCGAAGCACTGTTCCGTTTGTTTTAGGGAAAAATGAATGGCGAAGAATTTCGAGATTGAAAAAGGCACATAAAAAAACAGGTACAGAGTGTTGAGCTCCGTACCTGTTTTTTTGAGTAAAACTCTACAGGTTGATTACTGAAGAATAGTATTCGTAATAGGCATAAGTGGTGCAAGTGTGTTGCTACCATGATTGCCACCTGGACGTGAAACATATCCCCAACCAGTTGTTGTCTGATAGAATACATTTACAACGATGTAACGTGTGCTTGAAGCACCACCAGTGTCGCGCCAGAGCTTGCCGGTTACAGGATCGCGAACGATCTCGATACGAGCAAAATGTCCCTGAGCTCTTACGAGGATGATCGCAGATGAATCTGATCCAACGCCACCAGCAGCAGGAATGTCATACACATTCACAGGCGATACAAAATCGATCTGTGAAGTAATGTCTGAACTGAAGAAGTTATTATTAGCACCACCACCGACGATATATGCGCCATTGCTCAAATAGGTCGTGCGAGCACCGGTCAATTGTGCATCAGGTGAGCGAATTTCGAGCTGAGGCAATGGGATAGTATTATCCGTTGCCAAGATCAGATCAACACCCAAACCAGCTGTTCCGCTGATCGTAGATGTTTTCGAAGGTATACCTAAGATCAAACCGCTGTTATGTCCAGCTGTGTTATCAGCTGATTCATAAAGAGTCAACCCTGCTGTGTAAGAAGCCGTTGCCCAAGTAATTGTATTTGCTGCAGAGCTCGGTGAAGATACGGCTTGATAGAACACGGTATCAACGCCATTGTCAAGTGGGTCGCGTGTCCAAAATACATTGATCGAAGCTGAGTCTTTTGCAGCAACGCCTTTGATCTTTGTGGTATAGCTACCATTTGATACACTAAATGTGTAAAGCTGATCGGTTGTAAGTCCAGGGATATTCATTCTGACATCCGAAGTAGAGCTTAGCAATTTCGAGCGGTTATCTGTTCCACCCCCGGTCGGGGTATCTTCGGTCGTACAACCGACCATAAATGTGCTTGCGCCGATCAATAAAGCGGCAAAAGCTAGTACTGTAGTACGTAGTTTCATATTATATTGTAGTTATTTGTGAAAAAAAAGTCATTTATCCGTAAAATTGAGAGCAGTTTACGGACTATATAAGAATGGTACAAGTATTGTACCAAAGATGCTGGGGTAGTGTAACCCGTGAAGGTGAATGGTGAGTTCCACCCGATTCCTAAAGCCCAACCCGCTCAAAGATCATATCAACGTGCTTCAGCGCAGCCATTGGGTCGAAAGCCTTATCAAGTGCCTCCTTGGGGATACGCGCTTCTATTATGGGGTCTTTTTCAAGCAGCGATCTAAACGTAATATGAGGGTCTTTGCCTTCTGCGGCAAGCTCCCAAACTTTCATGGCATTGCCCTGAACGATCTTGTAGCTCTCTTCTCGCGAAAGCCCACTTTTGGCAAGCAGAAGCATCACCGGTTGCGAGAATACCAGCCCGCGAGTTAGATCAAGATTGCGCTTCATTGCCTCAGGGTAGATATACATCGTCTCGACAGTTTTTGTCATCAAGAACAGCATATAGTCGAGTGTGATGGTCGCATCAGGTCCGATCACGCGCTCGGTCGAGCTGTGACTAATATCGCGTTCATGCCAAAGCGCAACATTTTCCATTGCTGTGGCGGCGTAACCTCTGAGTAATCGTGCCAAGCCCGTGACACGCTCCATCGTAATAGGATTACGCTTATGCGGCATTGCCGATGAGCCTTTTTGTCCTTTCGAGAAAAATTCTTCTGCCTCGCGAACTTCCGTGCGTTGCAAATGTCGAAGCTCTATCGCTAATTTTTCGAGACTTGCGCCAACTAACG
>JBBRNY010000032.1:0-24910 GCA_038229915.1 Kapaibacterium sp. (SeqCode)
CGTTTGATGCATACGGGGCAAAGCGATTTGAAGGAACAGTATCACGGATCATTCCTGTAACCGATCAGATCAAAAAAACTTCGCATATCACTATTTCAATTGTTAATGCCCCGCCGTTGCAAGATGGGATGACCGCGACAGCAAACATTATTATCGGCGAGCGAGCAAAGACGACACTCGTCCCAAAAGAGGCGGTGATCCGCCAAGGTGATTCGACATTTGTATGGGTCGTGAGTAACAAGCTATTGAAAAGATCTTATTTCAAAGCAGGAGAAAGTGACGCCCGATGGGTCGAAAGCCTTAGTGATCTTAATGCGGGGACAACAGTCATCACCAACCCGACCCTTGAATTTAAGGAAGGCATAGAAGTAAAAAGCGCAGCAACATCAGCCCACTGATACTTCCCTATCGATCTGTTCGAATGTTTAAGACTATTTTTTTTATTGCACTTCGTCAACTCTCCGGTCGAAAACGTCAGACCATTCTTACGATACTTGGGATTTCAATTGGTGCGATGGTATTATTAGTGACGCTCGGTATCGCGGCTGGTCTTGGTGTGATGGTCAGTGAAAAATTGATCGAAGTCTCGGCTCAGATAACGATCAAGGGTGAGAAAGTACGATCACCCAACTCCATTGATCTTCTCAATAGTGATACTTCTCGTAGCAGTTTGGATGCACTGTCAGTAAAATCAGTACCTCGCGAACGAATTGAAATTCGACCGTATTTACAAGTACTTGATAATGTTGATAGAATTCCACTGATCGATGATGCGTCACCGTTCGTCATTGCCAGAACAATTGCTCAGCGCGGCACACTCTCTCGCCCGATAGAAACACGCGGCATCATTCCAAAACGTGAGGCGGGCATCGGAAGCTTCGTAAATTTCCTGAAAGGTGGCACGATCGAAGAACTGACTGCTTCGAGTGATGCGATCATCCTTGGCGAAGGTGTTGCACGACGAATTAAAGCGCACCTCGGCGATATCATTCAGATCATCAGTTCATCGGGTGCTATCTTTGATCTGAAGATCGTTGCGTTCTACCGTTCGGGTCTCGCGTCGGTTGATGATAACCGTGCATTCGTCAATCTTCGGATCGCTCAAACGATGGAGGGAATGCCGATCAATGCAGTCAGCGGCATCGGTATTCATACCAAAGATCTCGAACGCCTGAACGAAGTTAAAGAAGCGATCATGAGTCGAACAGGTTATAAAGCTGAAACATGGGAAGAGACGAACGCTAATCTTATTAGCTTCAGCCGTACACAACGTTACACGACATTCATTCTGAGTGTGTTCACATTTATTGTTGCGGGTTTTGGTATCTCGACTGTGCTTGTCACCATCGTCTTGCAAAAAAGAAGAGACATTGCTGTGATGAAAAGTTTTGGCTTTAGCAGAACTTCTATTTCACAAATATTTATCCTTGAAGGTGTCATGCTCGGAATTATCGGCACCATCGTCGGTATTATTTTAGGATATTATGCCGCTTCGGCTGTCAAGGCTATTCGCTTCGAACCCAACCAAGCCGGACTTATTAGAAATGATCGCATCAACGTCATTCTCTCGGCAACATCGTATCTGTTAGTGATCTCGTTTTCTATTCTGATGGCAATTGTTGCGAGCATCGGTCCTGCAAGACGGGCATCAAAGCTCAAACCAGTCGATATTTTGCGCGGACAAATATGAAGATGCTCTTTACCATAGCATTCCGACAATTGTTCGGCAGACGCAAACAGGTATTTGCAACGCTGATCGGAATTTCGGTTGGTACGATGGTACTGATCGTTGCGATCTCATTGATGGATGGGTTGGCAAGCAACGTGAAACGAAAAATTCTTGACGTTCTTCCGCATATTTCTATTTCTCCCGAACGTCCGATCTCTGCAAGCAATGATACCTTGCTCGTTTCTGATACTGGTAAGCATCTTGTGCATCTGATCAAAAATACCGAGCGCGATGACCGCGAAGTAATCAAAGGCACTTCACTCATTTCTGCTTGGCTTAGTAAACAAAATGGAGTCACGGCGATCTCGCCGTATTCTGCAAGTAATGTGATCGCGGTCTTTGGTACTCGTTCAATGCCATTGTTGGTTCGTGGTGTCCGCGTTGCCGAAGAAGCAAAGATCTCGAAACTGCACGAAAACATTACCAGCGGTTCGCTTGACTCACTTGAATCTGCAACCGATGGAATTGCTCTCGGGGCGGTCGTCGCAAGTGATCTCACGGCAGGAGTTGGCGATCGCTTGACACTTGTCACGCCCGGTAGTCCGCCATTCCCTGTTCGTGTAGTGGCTATTTATAAAACAGGCGTAAATTTTCAGGATGCAAATGCTTACGTTTCTTTTTCGCAAGGCTCAAATATTCGACAGTTATCTGGAGATGAATCCGATGGAATCAGTATTCAAGTTTCCGACCCGATAGCCGCACACGATCTTGCCGATCAACTACAACGACGCTACGGATATAAAACCGATTCTTGGGATGTACAATATGATAATCTGTTTTCTCTGTTTCAGAGAATTCAATCGATCATCTATATTATCGTTTCGTTTGTGGGTATTGTTGCAGGCTTCGGTGTTGCCAACGTGTTAATCACAACCGTATCAGAAAAAACACGAGACATTGCGATCATGAAGTCGATGGGATTTCGACGTTATCAGATCTCAGTGATCTTTTTATTACAAGGTTTTTTTGTAGCGATCATCGGCTGTATGATCGGCTGTATTCTTGCGGCAACAGTCGTGTATGGATTAGGTCAACTCCCGCTCCCAACACCTAAGGAAGCCATCGTCTCTTCGGAAAGATTACTGCTCGGGAAATCTCTGTGGTACTATGTGATCGTGACGTGTATTATGACGGTGATCTCACTCCTTGCCGGAATACTCCCTGCACGAAGTGCGGCAAGGCTTGTACCGATAGAGATACTACGAGGCGAACGGTAGATTCACACTTTTTACCAACCGAGCAACCAAGCAAATATTAACGGAGCTACGATCGTTGCATCACTTTCGACAATAAATTTTGGTGTATCGATGCTGAGCTTTCCCCAAGTGATCTTTTCATTCGGAACTGCGCCCGAGTAGGAGCCGTAGGATGTGGTTGAATCGCTGATCTGGCAGAAGTAGCTCCAGAATGGAACATCGTGCCATTCGAGATCTTGATACATCATCGGTACAACACAGATCGGAAAATCGCCAGCGATACCGCCACCGATCTGGAAAAAGCCAACGCCTTTGCCGGAAGAATTATTACGATACCAATCAGCAAGCCACACCATATATTCAATACCACTCTTCATGGTCGAGGCTTGAAGTTCACCTTTAATACAATATGATGCAAAAATATTTCCCATCGTCGAGTCTTCCCAACCCGGCACGATGATCGGAATATTTTTCTCGGCGGCGGCTATCATCCATGAATGCTCGACAGGAATTTCATAATCCGCTTTCATTACTTCTGAAAGCAGAAGCTTGTACATATACTCGTGAGGGAAATAACGCTCGCCATTGTCTTGTGCATCTTTCCACAATTTAAAAATATGCTTTTGGATACGGCGGAATGCTTCTTCTTCAGGGATGCAGGTATCGGTGACACGATTATAGCCTTTTTCGAGGAGGTCCCATTCGTCTTTTGGCGAAAGATCGCGGTAATGCGGCACACGTTTGTAATGTGAGTGGGCTACGAGATTCATTATATCTTCTTCAAGATTCGCCCCGGTGCAACTGATGATCGCGATCTTATCCTGACGAATCATCTCGGCAAGCGAAATGCCAAGCTCTGCAGTGCTCATCGCGCCAGCAAGTGAGACAAGCATTTTGCCGCCTTCAGCCAAATGAAGCTCATACCCTTTTGCGGCATCAACTAATGCAGCCGCGTTAAAATGGCGATAGTGGTGCTCAATAAAATTGGAGATCGGGCCGCGATTTGACATTGGAATATTTTAGTATGATTAATGTAGTCGCCAAACAACAATGAGTTGCTTTACTGCGTTCGGGTCAGGAGGACTAACGATATGGCAACGATGCCAATTAGTTTTTCTTGAATCTTCTGATAATGTCGCTAATAAGACCAACACCTTTAATGACACCGGAAACGACACCATTCGAAGTCGAACGGACAAGACGTAACGGGGTTTCGATCGTATCGACCACTTCACCTTTGAGGCGTTCGACATCTTCAAGCAAGCCGTGCGCAACATCAAGGGTATCATCGACCATACCATAGACCGCTTCAACACGCGGAGCGAGCCCATCGGTCATTTCTGAAACACGCTGAGTGATCTCAGCGATACTTTCAATAACCGGTATCATACTACTACGAACACTGCTCACATCAGCAGTCATCTGATCAATGTCCTTTTTAACATCGAGAAGCAGTGGCTCTGAATTTTCAAATACCTTGGTAATTTTTTCAAACGATTTTGCAGCATTGATCAAAAACCATGCTAAGGCAAGTAACGCGATCGTTGCGGCGATATAGAGTACAATTTCCATCGTATTTTCCAGAAAGTGGTTACAACAAATAATACTCAATCAAAATGGATTCTCGAGCGAGCATCAGAAATAATGTGGTCGGCTTCGTCGATCAAGCTCTGCGCTTTTTCGTAAGCTTCGGTCATTGTTTCGTCAGCGGAGTCGATTCCACTTTCGAGAAGATCTTCGCCGGTTTCCTTTGCTTTTTTCATAAGCTGAGAAAAACGAGATGAAAGATCATCCACTGTTGATGAGATATCTTCGCGAAGTTCTTCTCCGCGTTTTGGTGCATAGAGGAGTGCAAGCACAGCGCCTACCGAGCCGCCAATGACTGCACCAATGATGAAGGAAGAAACTGAATTGCCGGACGGGTTGTCATTTCGCATAATATTGTATCATCTGTATTACTCACGGAGTAACACCGATAATACGCGCATTGTTTCTCGAACCAGCAGAAGTGCTAAATATGTAACTGTAAACTCAGCATTATCACTCTCGGAAGTCCGAAATGTGTACCACCGAATACGGATTCAAACTTATAAAGATACTTTGTATCAAGCACATTCAATACTGTTGCGGTAATTTTGGCTGGTATTTTCAAAACTGTTTCAAAATTGTAACCAGCGCTAAGATCAAATATACCGTGAGGTGCTGTTGATTTATCAGGCGAACCAGGCTTATCAGAATTTAAATTTAATAGGTCAATGACATCATCTCCATAACCACGACGCTTTAGTTCGGCTTTTGATTGTTCAACGTCGAGACCTACGCCATTAGAATCAGCAAGGTCGAATGGAAGCCCTGAATCAAATCTTCCGCCAAGTGTTGCAAAAAAACCTGATGGATGATCATAGTTTAGAGTAAATGATGCCGTCAAGACTTGATTATGTTCAGTCTGGAACATGTCTTCACCTTTGAACGGATGAGAATAATTCTCGCCTTCTTCACCAATTATTAATCCTGCGGCAATTGGTGTTGAGCCATCTGAAGGAATTGCACCACGAGAGTCGCAAGTAGCAAAAGCGAGACGACCTGAAAAATTATTCCAATCATGAAGACGAACTTCCAATTCTCCACCAAGCACTTGCCCTTGTTTGATATTCACCGGGAAGATTATGCCTGATACACCAAGTTCAACCTTCACGATAAAATTGTCTATAAATTTGGCATATCCATTAAGATCAATATCAATATGTTCATTTAGTTTATACGAAGCGCCGATCTCAACGACATGTTCTTTCTCTGACATTACATTTAATGGGACAGCGCCTTGCTCCGACCCAACAAGAGTTTTTGCTTCATCTGAACTTGACACTAAAATATTTTCAAGCGGTGCTTGCATCATGATCCGATTGTATGAGCCGCGAATCCAAAGATCATCATTGATCCGGTATGCGGCGGAGAGTCTTGGTGAAAAATCAGATTCTTCTTCAAATAACTTATACATATCATATCGGACACCGGCATTGATGATCCAATCAGTTAAAGCGATCTGATCTTGTGCATAAATCGAGAAGCGTGAACCAGTCTTTGATTGGTCCACAAGAAAAGGCTTTCCGCCAGGACGAGTGAGGTCATACGGCTGCAAACGATCATCACCACCAGCAAAAGCAGGATCGGATTTCATCGGGTTCGTCACTGCAAAAGTGAAAAACTCTTGCAATGGATATGACTCACCGCCAACACCAACTTTAATGTTATTTACTGCATCAAACCAATGAGTAATAGCAGAGTATTCAACTTGACCGCCAGTCGCTTCGTCAACACGATGAGCACCTATAAAAAAATCTTCGTTTTCAGAAACTGCCTTTAATGAATCGGCTGAGGTTTTGATCTGCAGTAAGCCACCACTGGTATTTGTTGCTTCTACGTGGCGCTTATAACCAAGCAAACTCAAAGCTGAAGAATTATTGAGCGAAATATTTAATCTTCCTGCATACATATAATCGGAAACATCCTGGCGTTGGTCTTGCGCAGGTGTGGTGATCTTACCATTTGCAATTCCAAAGTTCGCGAGATTATTTGTGCCGAGTAATACGAGATCAATATCGTCCGTCAGTAAGAAATCTGCTTTCGCAAAATAATTATGAGTATAGCCATCGGTGTGATTTGGGGCGGCGCTATGCGTTGGGTCGAGGTATCGATCAGTTTCTGAACTTCCATAAGCACAAAACAACGCAACTCGTCCGCCGATATTACCGCCGACCGATAGCGTGCGGTCGTGCGTACCAAAACTTCCGTAGCTCGCACTACCGTCAGCAAATAGCGGAGCATCAAATCCTGAGCGAGTGTTTATATTAATAATACCACTGGTAGCCACACCATATTCTGCATTGAGACCGCCACGAATGACTTCAGCGGCTTTAATAATGCCGGCATTAAAGAGACTCGAATAAATTCTGGTCTGATTCGTCGTGATCGGGATACCATCAACGATATATTGCAACTGAGCATCCTCACCTCTGATATGCAATCTTCCATCTTCATCAGGCACAACTCCGGGTGTATTGAGCAATATCGCCTCCATCTTTTTTGGTCCACTCATCGCCGGAAGAGAGGCGATGGTTGCGGCAGGGAAAATTGTAGAAACTGATGCTCGGCTGACATCAGCTGCTTGCGACTCTACAATCACAGAATCAGATGTTGACTTTTGTCCGAGTGCTATTTTCTGAGAAACGGTCGAACTGACGACAACTTTTTTTCGTGAAACGATAGCATCACCGCCTTCGACAAGCCAAATATCATACGATGCAAACGGCACGTCGTGGATCGAGAGCATACCGCTTTGAGGAATCTTATACTCACCAAATTTTGCTCGAGTTTTCGATTCAAATATTCGAATACTGTATCCCTGAAAGCCTTGAATATTTTCGAGACTAACCGTGACCTCGATCGTTCCGGACGATTGCTGTGCCGATCCCACTGAAGAAATGGTGAGGATGACACTGATGACCAGCGTCACGATTTTTAATATTCTCATAGAATTCGATGGTATTGAAGATGAGACAACACCAATTCCTCATCTAACTTTGATGAGAAAATGATGAGAAATACCCACCTAAAAATACCGTTCTTCCCAAAGCATCAGATTTAGGAGCGACCAGAGCTGCGCACCATGATTACGAATCCCGTTCTCATGTTCGTGCTGTAGTTGTTTGATATATTTGGGATCAAGATAGTTATTGGCGATCTTACTTGCAACAAGATGTTCATCGAAGAGCGGCTTCCATTCTTTCTTGAGCCACTCGCCCACAGGCGCGGCAAAGCCTTGCTTCTTGCGATAAATATGCTCATTAGGCAAGATGCCTTCAGATGCCTTTTTTAGAATATGTTTTGGAATATTATTGGGACCAAGCTTAACACTTGTCGGCATCCGGAATGCATACTCGACAATACGATGATCGAGAAACGGCACGCGTGCCTCGATGCTCGGCATCATTGAAACCTTATCAACTCGCATCAGCAACATCTGCGGCAAGCGCTGTTGAAATTCGAGATACATCATTCGCTGAGGATAATCAGCATTCGGATAACGCTCGTTTATTTCGCGGTGCCACTGTTCGGGATACTGAAACGACGAATGCTTCTGGCTCGAATAATTTCTGATCAGTTCACGTTTGTGCTCTTCGGTAAATGCAACTGCCCCACCCCAAAAAAACTCTTCATCGGCGGCATAGCGTCGAACATACTCTCGCATTAGCGGATGCTTCATAAACGGCTTCATTGCCGAATAAGCAAGTTTGCGAATCGGGATTGGTACACTTTCTTTCCAAAACCGTTTACGAAATTTGAGATCGCGAATCATCCACGGATAACCCAGGAATTCCTCATCCGAACCTTCACCGACCTGCACCACAACGGTGCCACTATCACGTGCTAATTTCGAAACAAAGTATAATGGGATACAAACCGGATCGCCGTTAGGCTCGTCTTCGTGAAAGGCAAGATCGGAAAGCATTGCTTTCGCATCTCTCGAGTCAACTAATATCTCGTGATGATTCGTTTTGAATTTCGTCGCAATATCGCGAGCATAACTCAGTTCATTATATTTTTCAAGATCTTTGAAGCCGACGGTAAATGTCTCGACAGGACGATCCATCAATTCGCTCATGAGAGCAACATTCAAACTCGAATCGATTCCGCCCGAAAGAAACACACCGAACGGCACATCACTCATCATTCTGTCTTTGATAGAACGACGAAGCAATAATCGTAAATCATCGATTGCTTTTTCTTCGGTCAATGAATGATCTACTTCACCTGCATCAAGAAGTGACCACCATCTTTTCTTTGTGATCTCGCCGTTACTACTAATTCTTAATGAATATCCTGCTTCGAGTTTCTTGATGCCTTCGAACATCGTCTCGGGCGCAGGTGGCATGAGGAGTGACAGGTAATGCGGAATTGCCCCTTCGTTCAGCGACTTCGTGATAGCAGGATGCTGTAATAATACTTTTATTTCGCTTCCCCAAACGATGCGGCCATTTAACGGGGCATAATACATCGGCTTAATTCCGATGCGATCACGAATGATAAAAACATCTTTTTTTTCTTCGTCATAGATCGCGACGGCAAACATCCCGAGGAATTTCTTGAAGCAATCTTCGCCCCATTCTTGATAGGCATAAAGAATTGTTTCGGTATCAGAGAGAGATTTGTATTGATAACCTTTTGAAATGAGCTCCTCACGGATTTCAAGGTGATTATAGATCTCACCATTAAAAGTAATAGTATATCTTCCGTTGGGAGTTGTCATCGGCTGATGACCTGCCGGCGAAAGATCAACAATCGCCAGGCGTCGGAACGTCAGACCACAAGTGTGATCTCGTGAGGTAAACCAGCCTGAATCATCGGGACCACGATGAACCATTGCATCGGACATCCGTTCGAGCAGCTCGCGGCTGACGGTCGGGTTTGCTCGGTATCCGTAATCATATACTCCTGCTATTCCACACATAGTTGCCTGTTAACAACGGGTTTTAGTAACCTGTTACTGTTTTTATTCTATTCTGTTTCGGCAACTACTTTTCTATTAGTCAATAGCAAATTCGAGTCGTGCGGTGATCGAAGCTTTCTTATTCTTCGAGCTGGTGTTGTAGGCACCACCGTAGGAAAACTCTTCGTTCGAGTTTTGCCCTGTGATCTGGAAGATACCCATTGCGGCGTTACGAAGTCCGCCGAGCCCGCCGCCGGCGTTCTTAGCGATCTTCTCGGCTCTGTCTCTCGCATCTTTCGCAGCAGCAGCAAGCATTTCGAGCTTAAGCTCGGCAAGTTTGGAGTAGTAGTATTGCGGCTCGCTGGATGTAAATTCGATTCCCATATTTAACAACTCTGTCACTTCGCGCGAGATCGTTTCGATCTTATCAACTTCCTTCGATTCGATCGTCACAGATTGCGTCAACGTATAACCGTCGAAGATCTGATTTGTCTGGCGACCGTCTTTATCGTAATTATACTTATAGTCTTTATTCGAAAAGACCGAAGTGAAGACGATCTCTTTTGCATTCACACCTTTCGACGTAAGGTACTGACGAATGTTCTCCGCATCTTTCTTCAGCAAAGCATACGCTTCCTGCACCGTTATTGAATGGTGCGAGAACGAACCGCTCCAGATCACATTATCCGACGTGAAATTCTTTTCGGCAAGCCCGACGACACGAATCGTCTCTTTTGTCTCATGCGTCTTGCGCCACGTTCCGGCAAGCACCAGCGCCGCGAAAACGATCGCGATAGAAAAAATCAGAGCATTCAGCCAGGTTCTCATATATAGTAGATAGTTTGTGCTTCAAATATAAGCAGAAAGGAAGAAGGGTTTTCCAAGTTGTGAATATTGTTCGAATATTGGTAGTATGTCATCCTGAGCTCGCGAAGGATCTGACCTTCGACTAGTACCACTCCTAATGTTCTTACCAACTTGAAACCTTAGATTCTTCGCTCGCCGCTCAGAATGACATTAATATGAATGATCTTATCTCTTAAATTTAGTTATCCAATCTTTTGCGCCATAATTCTGACTGAATTATTCCTATTACTAATCCTTCATCCCCAACTCCTTCAATACTTCTTCGTGGGTGTATTTTGGATTTCCTGAGTTTGCAGCTCTGTCGGCTCTTAATTGGCGAAGGTCTTCAGCATCTTCAAGTTGCTCTTGAATTTCTTTGAAATTCTTCTCCGGCACGAGGACATAGTCGATGCCATTCTTATTGATGTGTTCAAAGTTTAGAAGCATATTTTCTCCTTTTTAGTACCCTTCTTGTCTATTTCTAACGGATTGTATAATGATCTTGTTTCCCTCAAGATCAAAAAGAACACGAAAATCACCAACTCGCAGTCTATACTCCGGGGAGTAATCACTCAACTTTCTGACATTCCCGTAAAGATCGTTCGACAACATTTTGATTTTTTCAAGTATTTTTTGCGAGTCAGCTCGTTGCATCTTTTTTAATTGCTTCAGTGCAGTCTCATCGTAAATAATTTCGTATTGCATTTCTGATATATTAAATCAAAGTTGTATGCAAAGTATAAAGTATCATCAAAGGGAAACAGTTCTCTGCTGTTTTCCACTAAAACAGCTGCCCAGGCCTCTTGAACAAATCAGTTGCTAACTGTCCTCGGCCTCTATTGATGTTATATTTTGCTGATAGAGTTCGGATCAGTGTGTGCATAAAGTCGGCATAGGCTCCGGTGCCGGTCATTCTACTGCCGAAGTTTGGGTCGTTCATCTTGCCGTCTCTGATCATTTCTATTCTGGTAATGACGCGCTTTGCTTTTTCGGGGACATTCTTTTCTAACCAATCCACAAAGATCGGCTTCACGGCGTATGGCAATCGCAGAATCGTATGCGCCACAAATGTCGCGCCGGCATCGCTTGCGCGGCGGAGAATATCCGGTACTTCGTTGTCGTTCAATCCCGGAATGATCGGCCCCACCATCACCCCTACCGGCACACCTGCTTTCGCCAAGCCCTCTATTGCCTTGAGCTTCATCTTTGCGGTCGAGGTGCGGGGTTCGAGCATCCGACGGAGATCGGGGTCGAGCGAGGTCACCGAGAGCATCGTACTCACCAAATTCAGACTTGCTAACTCTGTTAGCAGATCGAGATCGCGCAAGATCAGCGCGTTCTTTGTCAACATACTGACGGGGTTGCGATATTCTAAAAATAATTCGAGCAACTTGCGCGTCAGTTGATATTTTCGCTCCGCGGGCTGATAGCAATCGGTGTTGCCGCTCATCATTATGCTTTGCGGCTCCCATTTCGGATGCTCGAATGCTTTGCGAAGCAGTTTTGGCGCATCGTGCTTCACCATTATTTTCGATTCAAAATCTATTCCGGCATTGAAGCCGAGATATTCGTGGTATGGTCGTGCCCTGCAATAGGCGCAGCCATGTTCGCAACCGCGATACATATTCAGCGAATATGCCGTCGGAATATCGGGGCTGTCATTCTTGAACAGAATGGACTTTGCGTGATCGGACAAAAATTGGGTTTGGATCACCGGCAGCTCTTCGGCTATGCCATCCCAACCGTCATCGAACGCTGCATAATCCGCTGTCTCGAAGCGGTTCTTGATCTCTAATGTTGTTCCACGCATTTGTTCTTCTTGTATTATAGGTGCCTATTAGTGTACCTAATAATATAGGAAGATTTTTTTTATTTACAACAGGAAGAGAAAGATTTAATGTTGCGAGCACCTATGATGCACTTCAATACACTCTATTACGACACGACTCAGGCGATAACACAAACAACAACAGTGCCACCATCAACCCGAGGTGTAGATTTCTCTTTTTCATAAGGCAAATATACTAAGGTGGAGGGTATTAAGGATCGTAGATCAATTTTACACATCAGGCAATTTAAGCTCACTACCATTAAAAGGACTGTGCATCTGAGATTTTGTGATTGGAATACTCCCAACTAAATGCCCTATTTTTTTTCGGATATGGCTTTCTTCCCTATCAGTAATTCTTGGATCCATTATTATTTCCGTTATCATCGTTTGCGGATCAACCTCATAAAATATTTTTGTTTTATTAAAATTTGGGACATGCCATAAAAGGCGTAATTCATTTTCATGCTTAAAAGCATTTCTTTTTATTAATAACGTCATTGCCAATTGGCTGTCCAATGCAGAAGATAAGTCCATTAAATCTGGCCCCAATTTCATCAGACCTTCGACAATTTGAGTTTGTTCACCGTACAACACTTTACCAATGTAAGCAATAGATGGGCTTTTTTTCTTTGCGGCTTGAGATAGATTCTTAATTAGAAGTTTTGGAGTTGAAATTAATTGAATTCCACAATCATCTAAATCCTTTGCAGGTTTTTTACATTTATGGGCTGGGGAATAAATTTGCCATAGTCCATCTGATTCATCTGTATAAGACCAACATTGACCATACCAATGCTTTTGAATATCGGCGAATGTGATTGTTTCTATAGTGGGTGTTGAATTTATCCATCGCGAACGCACAAATTTTGATTTGAGAAGTTGATTCTCAAATTTGTCTTCCCATTCACTAGGTTTTATTAAACAATTTTCTGAATTCTTAAATAACGATTCAACATGTCGTAATTTCGTAATGCGAGCAATTCTTTTATTGTGCCTTCCGATGTTGATATAAAGATTGTCATTTTTCATACTACAGGAATTTTTAAATTTTGCTTCATTGCTGTCCATTCATTTTTTAGAGGCGAGTTAACTTTCTTGAAAATCTTAGAATCTAAATGAAAACCCCACCAAGTATGCAAGGATTCATAATCGATTATATTTTTTAAAGCACATGCATTCTCTGTATCTGTCAGAATCGTTCTGCCTGATAGTGAATTAAAAAATTGCACGAATGACTGATATATATTTTGGACTTTCGTTTCAAAGTACCAAAGCCGTATAAAATCTATAACTAAGCTTGCAACAACTGGAATTTTTATTGCGAACGCCCAAACATCTTTAATCCCCAGAATGCCCGAAAAGCAAAGCATAATTATGACAATGCTTGTATAAATTAAACTTGGCACTTTCATACTTTTAGAAATATTGTATGTAAAAAATGTATTTTCAAAGTCGTTTACTGACAACTTATATATACCGTATTCCAAGTTTTCATTCGAAAAATATTCTTCTGATTTTTTTATGAGAAAGCTTGAACCAAGACTGTTGTCGATGAGATCAGTCCTTTTGTCAATTGAATATCTAAAAAAACATATGTTCGAAAAAGTATTAAAAAGAAGATAAAGTGCGAACCCTACAAACTCAAGAAACGAAAGTACGCCCGATGGGATATCATCGGGAGTGATTATAATTTTTCTGTAAACTAAATCAGCCGCAAAAAAACATGAAGTTACAAATAACAAATATTTTGTAATTTGTCCAATCCTTCGTGATTTATCAATTATTTTCTGATGTGGTATTTTCTTCATCTGTTTTTGGCGTATTTAGTGGATGAGGTGCTTCAGGCCCTTCAAATCGTCGCGATTCCTTCCAGGCTTCATAAAAGTATATCCATTCTGCGACCCATCCAATGATATAATCCGCAATCAGGTAGTGCTCTTTCCACTGGAAGATATCCTCCTTATATAAACAAAGCAAGCCTTCACCGTTGAGTATGTGTGGTGCATCCCATCCAAACTTTGGCGAAAGTATTCGTGCCTCTGGCCCCAAACCACCTCTGTAAATGATCTGCACTTCGTATTCATCGAATTCAGGCCGGACCGTCATCCGGCCTGAGAATACGATTCTTCCGTCACGATGCTTCTTGACGGTGAAGTTCGGATATCTTCCTCTCATCGCTAAAATCTGCGTGTTCGGATTATAATTTATCTGACGGTAACGATGTCCCATAAAACCCTCCTGACGCTGGAATTCCTATACCTTTAGTCATTGCCAAACCACCTGCTAATGTATACTGGAGTCTTTCAGAGCCAGTTGACTTCGCAGCCTCAGCAAACATCTTAACTTCATCAGTATCAATAATTTTAAATTCGTCACCAAATTCCTTTTTCCAGATCTTTCTCGCTTCAGCATCCTTACCTTCGTCATAAAGCCCTTTCGCATCGCTCAAGCGAGTGGAGACTTTTTTTACACGATCGCTAGCACAAGTTTGTGCATCCATCGATTTGAAGACAACTCCCGAAGTATAAAGGTGTGCCATACTGAACCAGAGTCGAGTCCCTTCTTCGAGGTTTGTAAAATCGTTCGAAGAAAAAATATTGATTGCAATCTGTTCGATCTGAATCGATAAGTAAGGCCGGTCGTGACCAATGTTCCAGTACTTTACTGCCTTGACTACTTTTTTTACAAGATAGTTTCTATCTGCATTCACCTTGTTCAATTGTGCAGTATGAGTTGCTGGGTCAGGCACTAATTGCCACCCCTTGAGGTCGTCGCTAGGTATGTAGAAATAACCCTCAATGGAACGAAATGATGGTAGCACATCGAATTCCTTATCCGATAGTTGAACCGTGATGCAAGGCCGATTTTGCTTCACTTTGTCGGTGTATTCGGGTAACGAATCCAACTTTCGTTTTAGTTTTAAGAGTATGGACTTGGGATCGGGCAATGAGTTAACGTTAAGTGACCCCTCATCATTTTTCAACACGACAAATATGTCTATGTCCAGCGGCGCATCATCAATCGGTTTTAGGATTGTGTCCCGCTCGTAAGAACCACTCAAGAACACCTCATCAATTCCTAAATCGAGATCTTCATCATACAGATGCGATTTGATGTTGTCATAAGAAGTGGATACGCTGTCTTCTTGTCGATCAGACAAAGAAACCCGCTTCACAAATTGCTTTATTGCTTCAAGTAGTGTCATTTATGGGCCCTCCTTTGGGGTCAATTGATTAGTTATTCATATTTGTATTTGGTTAATGAACTGAGATGCCTATGCGCAATGATAGGTACCCTTCGGCTGAGGTGCAGCTGGGTTTGAGTGCTGCCCCTTATCGATTGTTCAAACTTATTCTGTGTTTCTCGCTAAGGCGTAATCTTATACCCCGTGGCGCGGCGTACTATACGGCTAACGCTCGATCAAAATCGAGAAAACTTTGGCGTACTAACGTCCTACATTACTTGGAGGGCGATATGTTCGTCTCTTAGGGCAAAGCCCTACTCGGAGGTGCTAACGCTGACCAGTTTCCAAGCCTAACGTTAGTCCTATTAAAATTTATTAGCTACACCCGCTCGTTGTTCCGCAGTCTTCGCAGAGGGTGCAGGCTCCGTTGCGTTTTACTCTCATTGAGCCGCAGGCTGGGCATTGCTCACCGGTGTAGCCTTTTGTTTTGGCTTCGCGGTATTGTTGTTTGCGCGTTTCGGCGGTGGTGGCGGCGCTTGTTTGCATCACTGGCTCAGCCACGGCACTGTCGTCGTCGCGCAAATTCTGATTTCGTAAGCGTTCGACCATATCATCTTCGCTCGGCGCTTCACGACGAGGTGCGGTCGCCACATCTGCCGCAGGGCGCGATTGATGTTGCGTCGTGTGGTGATGCTCGTGCTTTACTTCGTCAACCGCTTTGACGTGGACAAAATCGGTACGATTGAGGTATTCGTATCCCAAAGCGCGGAAGACATAATCCAAAATAGATGTAGCGTTCTTGATCGCTTCATGCCCCTGCACGCCGCCCGCAGGCTCGAAGCGTGTGAAGGTAAAGGTATCAACCAATTCTTCGAGCGGCACACCATACTGCAACGCTTTCGATGCAAGCACCGCAAAGCAGTTGAGCAGACCTTTGAAACTGGCGCCCTCTTTGTACATATCAATAAAGATCTCGCCAAGCGTACCGTCTTCGTACTCGCCGGTACGAACATAGACTTTGTGCCCACCGACGACCGCTTCGCGGAGCCAACCACGGCGACGTGCCGGAAGGCGTTGGCGCTGTGCTTGTAGCGCGCCCGTCTCTTCGACTTGCGCGTTGATCAATTGATGCAGTTCGGCAGCGCCGACAGTATCGGCAACCAGATCTTCGACATCAGCCAAGAGCACTTCATCAACCAGATCGCCATCGTTGGACATCGTGTTCAGCGGCTGAGAAAGTTTTGAGCCGTCGCGATAGAGCGCGTTGGCTTTGATCATCAAACGCCAAGACTCGGTATATGCCGAGCTGACATCATCGATCGTCGCCTCGTTGGGCATATTAATAGTCTTCGAGATCGCGCCGGAAATGAACGGCTGTGCCGCCGCCATCATCCGGATGTGAGCGCCATAAGGAATAAAACGCTCGCCATACTTACCACATTTGTTTGCGCAATCAAAAACCTGGAGATGCTCTTCGTTGAGATACGGTGCACCTTCGATCGTCATTGTGCCACAGATATAATCATTGGCGCTCGAAATCTCTTCACGAGAAAAACCGAGCGATGCGAGCATATCAAAGTTCGGGTCGTCCATCTGCGCATCGGTAAAGCCGAGCTTCTTGCAGAATTCATCACCGAGCGACCATTTGTTAAACGCAAAGCGGAGATCGAACACGTTATCACACTGCTTCTCGACCTCTTCGATCTTCTCATCGGTAAAGCCTTTCATCTTGAGGCTCGCACGATTGACCGCCGGGCATCCGACAAGCGTACCGTGACCTTTGCAATATTTCTCGATCTCTTCGATCTGCTTTTCGCTATAGCCAAGACGGCGCAATGCTTTCTGTACCGATTGATTGACGATCTTGAAGTATCCGCCGCCGGCAAGTTTCTTAAACTTAACAATAGCAAAATCTGGCTCGATACCGGTGGTGTCGCAATCCATTACTAATCCGATGGTGCCGGTTGGTGCGATGACGGTAACTTGTGCGTTGCGGAAGCCGTGCTTTTCGCCAAGCTCATACGCACGATCCCATGCGTCACGAGCGGCTTTCAGAAGCGGCTCAGGGCATAGTTCGGCATTGATACCGACTGGTTTGATCGTGAGTCCTTCGTAACGATCAGGAGCGGCATCGTATGATGCAAGTTTATGATTGCGGATGACGCGGAGCATCGCTTCGCTATTTGCTTCGTAACGTGGGAATGCGCCGAGATCGCGAGCCAACTCTGCGCTGGTCGCATAAGACTCGCCACACATAATTGCTGTAAGCGCACCAGTCAATGCCAGGGCTTGCGGTGAATCATACGGAATACCTTGTACCATCAAGATGGTACCAAGATTTGCATACCCGAGACCGAGTGTGCGGTAGTCATACGATTTTTGTGCGATCTCGTGTGACGGGAATTGCGCCATCAAGACCGAAATCTCAAGCGTGATGGTCCAAATACGGACAGCGTGCTTGTAGCCTTCGATGTCGAAATCGCCAGTCTCTTCGTTGCAGAAGTGTGCGAGGTTGATCGATGCCAAATTACAAGCCGTATCGTCGAGAAACATATATTCCGAGCACGGGTTGCTTGCATTGATACGTCCATCGGTCGGGCAGGTATGCCATTCGTTGATGGTGGTGTCGAACTGCATTCCGGGGTCGGCACTTGCCCAAGCCGAAAGTGTAATATCATTCCACAGTTTGCGAGCGCGAAGTTTTTTACACGGCTTGCCGTTGGTGCGCCATTTCAATTCCCACTCTTCGTCGTTAGCGACGGCGTTCATATAGTCGTTGGTGACACGAACGGAGTTGTTCGAGTTCTGCCCCGAAACGGTCTGGTAGGCTTCGCCTTCGTAATGGGTGTCGAATGTCTTGAAGTCGATGTGATCGTAGCCCATATCAACCATTCGCAAGCAACGAACGATCAGATTCATGGGCACCCCACGAGCGAGTGCTTTCTTGATAGCAATATCAAGATCGCGATTGGTATGGCGATCGACACCGCCCTCGACAGCGATTTTCATAATAGTGTTCAAGAAGAGATCGCAGATCTTCGAACCTGCGACTAATGCCGCGACCTTCTGCTCTTCGTTTGCTTTCCAGCTGACGAACTCTTCGATATCTGGATGGTCAACATTCAAGATCACCATCTTCGCGGCGCGACGTGTCGTGCCGCCTGATTTTACGGCTGCCGCTGCGGTGTCGTAAATTTTAAGGAAGCTCATCAAACCGCTGGAGTGTCCGCCGCCCGAAAGTTTTTCGCCTGAAGAACGGAGTGAGCTAAAATTAGAGCCTGTGCCTGAGCCGTACTTGAAAATACGTGCTTCACGGGTCATGAGATCAAAAATACCACCTTCGTTAACGAGATCGTCTTTGACCGATTGGATAAAGCAAGCGTGTGGCTGAGGGTGGGTATATGCATCGGTCGAGCGCTTCAGCTCGCCTGACTTTGGATCGACATACCAATGCCCTTGTGCAGGTCCGGTGATGCCATACGCCCATGCCAAGCCGGTGTTGAACCACTGCGGTGAATTAGGCGCACCCATCTGACGCATGATCGTATAGAGCATTTCGTCGTAATAGGTCTGCGCATCTTCTTTGGTATCGAAGTAACCGTACTTCTCGCCCCAATAGCGCCAGCAACCTGCGAGGCGATGCGCAACTTGTTTGATCGAGCGCTCCGGTCCGAGTGCTGGCTTGCCGTCTTCGCCAATAAGCATATTGCCATTGAGATCGCGCTGAGGTACTCCGGCTTTGCGAAAATATTTTTGTGCAAGGATATCCGTTGCGACCTGCGACCACTGCCGCGGTACTTCGATGTCAGTCATCTCGAAGATGGGCTTGCCATCAGGGTTGCGAAGTACGCTTGAGCGCATCGTGTACTCAAACTGCTCGAACGGGCTGATGCCCTTTTTGGTAAAGCGACGGGTTACCTTCATACGTTTCGTATGCTCCTAATTAAATGATACAAAAACAAATTATTTCTATTGTGTCTCGTTCTTGGTCTCGGTGAACAGAGGGGGCAACACTCAGCATACACCGAACGAAGCGCTTACCGTCTCAAAAAAATGTTGTTTCAAGCTTGATCTCTTTCAATACCGCTCACAATGCGTAATAAATGCAAAGAGATGTAGAAATGATAGTCTTAAATTTCTTTTTGTTTCTTGCGATCAAGCTCACAACCCTTTTCTGATCAAAATACTCCATTGCAGAAAATCGAGTAAGTTGTTAATGCAAATTTAGTGAATAAAATTTTAAAATGTTAGCGATATACACCTGTATTTATACACATTCTTTTGAACACTCATTCTGAGTTATCAACAGCGAAAGTCATTGCACCCATAACTTGCTGTTTTTGAATCAGAAAGATCAATATTAGCAAACAATTACTTAGCGATCAATAACAAACGAGACCGTCTGATCGGAGCTATTTGTAGGAGAAATTACCTGCATTCTACACAAATATTTCCCGGTAATTAGTTTTGAGCAATCTTGAGTAAGATCAAGCGAGCGAACACCGACCGTGCCTTTTACAACAGAAGCAACTTTGCGTCCAAGAATATCATACAACCCGATCACTAACACATCGGAGTGCAACACGAACGTTGAATCAAGATCGACATGAATGTGTACGTCATTTCCATGTAAAGGATTCGGGGAGATGTTGAGGCGATTAAGATCTGAAAGTGCCTTGGGGCCTGTATTGACTGCCGCTTGAGAATCAGCTGGCAGTGAATGAAAAGCCGTTACAGGCGACAATATAAAGTTATCAGCATCAAGTATAGACTCCGTATTTCCCCGAGGATCCGGACCTCTGTTATAATACGTCATGCGATGCGACCCTTTTGATAAGTAATGCACACCTCCATTGATCTCATCAGAACGAAATGGTATGTTTTTGGTCGTGTCAAAAAAGCCATCAAATGTCGCTATCTTTTCTCCATCAAGATGAATATCATAGATGCCAAATCGAAAGCCTTTCGTGTTAAATAGTGAGATATGGAAGGTGTCAGCTACAGGTACTTCAAAACCTAACTCGACCCTTGTATCTTTATTTAAAGGATAAAATAGTAGCGTATATTGGTTACTCCAGTTGGTGTAATATTGATACCCAAAATAGAAAGACTCGGTATACTCTTCCGATAGTATAATGGGTAAGCTTTCACACTCGTAATTTATGCTTCGTGTTACAGAAAATGCAGTATCAGCGATCGCTGTGGAGCCTTGATCTCCTTTAGCAATAATGTGCTTCACCCCTTCTTTTACCCACGGTAATCGAACCGAAAACCTCCAGCCATAATTATCATCCACAATTCGACTACCAGGGAGATAGGTCACTTCAGCTGAATCAACAAAAACGGATACCTTCTCTCCTGGTTGAAAACCGGTACCTACTAAGAGCAAAGAATCCTTGTATCGAAATAAATGAGGGATGGAATCTTCAATAAATCGTACCGTGGGGTTCTTCAGTAAATAAATAGGTTCAGGGCGGGTATAACCATTTACCGAAAGTAGGTATATCCCCTTCTGCAAGGTATTCGGTACTGTGATATCTTCATTAAAACTCCCTGACGCATCAGCTGTAGTATTGAGCAAAACGTTCGTGCCGAGTTTCGCAAGTATTGTTTGATCGGGCTGGTACCCAGAACCTGCAATATGCCAATGTTCTTTAGGATGGATGGTGTCACGGTCAACCCAAAAAGGTGTCCAGCGACGATAAAAGAATGCAACACTCCGAAATGAAGCTAAAAAATCGTTATTTACACCGTGCTGTAGGTCAAAATGAAATGATTTCTGAAAATCATTCGCATCAAAAAAATTGAATCGATATGAACTTGAATAGAATCTGGTGCATCCTGCAAACGGAAGTGAAAAGATACTATCAGAAAAGAACCATCCGCCAGTAAGATAATCTTCCAAACCAGTGTAATGGATTCTATTGTCGCTATTTGAATCAACATCAATGAAAGGATCACCCTCAAGATAATTCGGAGGTGTATTGTCTGGAAGCGCAAGATGAACACCAATAAACTTACCTCTTCCAAGCATTCTTCCTATCGGATGATAGATATGCCATCGTGCGGGATTTGATTCAAAATACTGTGTATAAAAATATCCTTGATTGTAACGATCAACCGTTTCAGTAGAATATTGGACTTCAGGATTAATAGTAACGGCATACGGTGAAGTATTTTCCAATACAATTCGACCACTCTTAAAAAAAGGCATTGGGAGATAACAGGCGAGTTCGCCACTTTCAGTTGCCTTGATCCTCAGTGAGTTAACATTTCTAAATCCAGAACCACAACCAAAAAAATCTAAAAACGGCACATCGACACTGGGAATCGGTGAATCATCCCAATACATTCGCAATCGAAGTGAGCGAAGGTTACTCACCTCACTTGGGTTTGTCGTAAACCGAATACTTTCTATCATCCCATGTCCTGAAACATTCGCCAAGGTATCAACATCGCCCGCCTCGAGTTGATGTTTCCCTGATGTAATGATCTTTGCAGAAGGATCTTCCCACGGAGATCCGGTATTGTGCACGGCTTTTTCGGCGAGGCGCTGTTGTTGATCATATTGAGCACTGGGATGGAGTCGGAATGGTTCTAATATCGTGCTATCAATAATCCGTCGATACTCTATTCCCCAAAAAAGACAACAAATAGAAAAACTGGAATAATATGTGATCTTAAAGTTTCTTTTGTAGCAAATTTGTACATCACAGTTCAGCCCTCCAGATGCAAGTGAATCCAACGGTGCTCGAAGAGAGCCATGCGGTTTCTTAAATAGATCATAGAGGTATGAGGTGATGACTAAAGAATCATCAACCCAAATTTTAACGGACATTAATGTATCAGCCGGTAGTTGATAATACATCAACCAAAGATGTGAGACAATTCCAGCTCCGGTATCTTGAGCCATGATAAAATTACCATCAGAAGGATCTCTTTCATACGGGAAAGCAACTCCCGAAAATATCCGCACAGGCAACGTATCGGCTCCATCGAGACGGCAGATTGCTCGGGGGTCGGAGACTCTGGCGTATGGGTCGAATGTTTGTGAATGGACATTTGAAACAACGCCTAAGCACAATAGCAGTAGCACAACACAATTCTTCAATCGCATAGACAGCGGTATAAATCTGGGCAGTGAAATAACTGCAGTTGAACCAAGCACATCTAAATTATATTCCAGAACCGATGTTTACTTTTGAGCATAAATCAATGCCCTATTCGCTGAACTCCTTGATGTATTGCTCCCAATCAACAAGAGGAGTCATGACTCCGTCGTGCATGTGGGTCGAGACACCCGGAATTGGAGAAAGGCAGAGAGCTTTCCTCCAAAAGAAGAAACCACCAAAAAGCGCACGGCTTAAATAACCATCATTTGCACCTGCACAAGACATAAAGAGTATCTTAGCATACTTTCTCACCGATGACCCACGAAGTAAGAATGTAAAGGTTGTGCTGGTGATCTGACGCCAATGACAATAACGCGAAACAAAGATCAACGAAAAGCGCAAATATTTTGGAAGATAGCGGTCAGGATAGTCAGGCGTATGAATGATAATTGGAATGTTATCGAGTCGTCGTTTCCAAAACCTGAGCCGACGTGCGAGCGCTTTTTTGTTGATGTAATTATTTCTATTGACGATCAGATCATTTATCCAAGTAAATGCCTCGTGCGTGTGTAAGTAGTCATCTTCGACAAAATAGACCCAGTCATCTTCGGGCAATGTCATCGCGATCTCAATACACTTTCGAAGTGAGTTGTCGTTGCCAAACTCACCTTGAACAAGTGTCACATTATAACTCGTAAAGAACTCGATCAACTCATCGGAAAGCCTGTCGCCAATAACAGTAATCGTATATGGCAACCCTTCGAGTGAACGCACCAGACTCTTGAAGCAAATTTTTATCAATGACCGCTTATCAAGCCCGAACGGGCGCGGCGTGTTGTGTAATGACTGAACGACATCACAAGTACGAAAAAGAATATGATATGTTGGGTTCACGTTTGCTGAAATTACGGATAAATTGGGTATTTCTCAGTAAAAGAATCTGCACTAAAATAGGGTTCCGACTTATTCAGGTGGTTGCCTGATAATACCGTCTCATAATATAAAAGATATTTATCGGTCATTTGCTTCGATGTAAAATGCTCCATCACATAGTCGTGGCAATGCTGCCTGCTAAAGTGCGAATGATCTTTTGCCGTTGCAACGAGCTCTTGCATTGACGTTGAAAGAACACCGACATCTTTTGAAATGATCTCTGGTAGCGAGCCGTAGGGTGTTGCAATGACAGGACAACCATGATAGAGCGATTCGATCAGTGCCAATCCGAACGGTTCGTCCCACGTTACAGGAAACAAGAGTGCGCTTGTTGTGCGAAGAATGTTATTTTTTTCTTCGCCGCCGATCAATCCGTGATATTTCACACGCCAATTTAGGTTAAACTTTGAACCGCCAATGATCGAAAGTTTTCGCTTTGCTTGGCGGGCAATATCGATCGCACCTTTTACATTTTTTTCGATCCGATTTATGGCGGCTAAAAACAGCAAATCTGAGCGGGGACAAGAAGTATCGAATGTTCCGTATTCGTCGGGGTCAAGCCCGTTATAAACGAAAAAGTTGCTATGATGAAGTTCAGCATGTCGTTTTGATACAAAAACAGTATTTTGGTCGAACGTCCCACCTTTCGGTTCATAGCTATGCATGGTCACAATATATGGTTTGGCAAGTTCTTCCCGAATTGGAAAATTCGAGTGGACGACATCAATATATTCAGGAATTTGCTTTGATAATGGGAGTGATGAATCATAATATATTATTTCTGCAAACGGACAAGACGAGCCTTGCGGTACTAAATATGTTACTTTATGCCCACGCCGAGCCAACTCTTTACCAAGCCACCAGATAACACGTTCGGTACCACCATATTTTAGTGCAGGTATCGGAAGGTTATTTGCAATAAGAATGTCCATTCGAAAATATTTTTATTCCGTCTCTCGGGCATTAAGCAATGAAACAACTGCTGAAAGCACCTTCATAACAGGAATCGAAGAAATAGGCTCCCACCGTTTCGGATACAACACCGATGCTTTAACTCCGTAAGGATGCCATTCATCGGATGCGGGATACAAAGCAACGATCTTTTTTCCTAATGCGGCAGCAATATGAACGACCGATGTGTCCGGCGAAACCACAACCGTAGCATATTTTATGACCGCGGCAAGCTCATGGATAGAGTTTGTCTCGATCTCGAAGATATTTGAAATCGTGGCGAATCGCTCTTCGATCTTGTAATACTGTCGATATTCAGGCGAAGCAGTAAGAACAAGCAATGTCTCTTTTGATTCTTGTAGCATCGATTTTGCAAGCAACTCAATATTCTCGATTCCCCACTCTCGATATTCAACTTTTGCTTCAAGATTGACTAAAATATATCGAGTATATCCTTTTCGTTGCAATACTTCTTCTACCTTTTTTTTGAGTATTGAATCTGTTAGTGGCTCTATCATAAAGTGAGGTAGTTTCTCCTCTGGGGTAAACTGCAGAGAAAATACTTTCTCTACTAATTCACAATACTGTTGGACCATCGGCACACAATCCCATTCGGGCGGACGCTCGAAGCAGAAGGAATA
>JBBRNY010000033.1:0-24897 GCA_038229915.1 Kapaibacterium sp. (SeqCode)
CAAAAGGCATTAAACGACTTTTCATTTAGTCAATATGTTTCTACCGATGGCTCGAATATCGTTACTCAGCTCGGCATTGATCTTTATGAGTTCAATACCAATTCAGGTGCGCAGACAAAAATCACTTCACAGTTTCATCTGATCGTTGCCTCACCTGATCTGCACTATGTGGTTGGTTCCTACTCACCTGCGACGCGCCCGATCAAGACCATTTCCATCATTGATATTTCCCAATCACCGCTCCGAGTCATTAAAGAGTTTGATGTCGCTTCGATATTTCCCGCGCCGGGTGTCTGGCTGAGCGACAACAACTTTGGAATCACGATCAGTGATTCGACGGGCTATCATATCGCCATTTTTGATACCACGGGGAATAATACTCTCACGATCGGCGGTGCAAAGGCGACTTTTCATAACAACAAGTACTTCCCGAGTACGAACACGTTGTATTTTCAGAACTTCTCTTCGAGAGCAAACGACAATACTGTCGATAAATATAATTTCACCACCAAAGTGCGAACCACAGCGATTGCTTCAAGTGTCGAAAGTTTTGACATCACCAAAGACGAAGGAATGGCAGCCTATACCTACTATCGGCTCAATACCGATAATTCATACACCCGTCAACTCATTTTTAAAAATCTCGAATCACTACAAGAGAAAGTCGTCGCGACCGACAATCTCAGCATCGTCCGTTTATCTCCGAACGATGATAAACTTGCATATATACAAAAACGAGACGTCAATTTTAATCAACTATCCGTCATACCAGTTATACGCCCATGAACAAGACCGTAAAAAAAACTTTTCTTCTCTTTATTACGCTTTCTGCACTTCTTTGGTCTGGAGTTTCGTCGCTCTATGGGCAAACGACCTGGACAGAGCTACAACCACAGATCCAAGTCCCGAAAAAATTTCGTGCGACAAGGTTTTATCCTCATAAAACCGACACGGTTTTTGCTAAAGCAAAAAGGTTGTATCAGTCAAATGATGCTGGAAGAAATTGGGCTGTTTCACAGGGCGATTCTAACGTTATAGGTTTTGTCGAGACCGAGCGCCACGAACTATTTACCGCTTCGCCAAAGGCGATCAACAAAAGTACAAATCAAGGTCTTGACTGGTTTCCTGCGGTAAAATCAGCGCCACTTGATCTGACGTGTCTCTTTGTTCGAGCTTTACCAAACAATGTCAACCAGGTTTTTCTCGGGTCGGCAACAGGACTCTATCGCGGAACAGTCGATAGCACTCTTGAACCAAATTGGGAAAATGTGCTACCTGAAAAGGATGCTCAGGATATTGTAGCATTGGGTGATACATTATTTGTAAGCTTTATTAATGCCATTTACCGTTCTTTCGACAACGGAAGTAATTGGACGCAAGTTTTTTCAACACAACAAAACATCCGCGGTCTTGTCGCAGTCAAGGGAAGAGGCGTGTTTGCAATGATCAATAATACTCCTGGCTCGGCGATCATTCACTCTACAAATCTTGGTAAAGACTGGGACGGTTTTCTCGGAGTTGCTTTTAGCTCGGCAAGCTTTAATGTACTAGCAAGAAATGACTCGGGAGATGTATATTTTTGTGGCGGTCTTCGTGACGAACTCAATCCAAGTTTGATCACCCAAGGTATCGTCTATCGTTTACTCACGACCAGTTTCGGTTGGGATGCTTATTACGGCGGTTTGCCGGATAATGATATTACGGGACTTGGTTTTGATGCCAGAGGCAGAGTGTATGCTTCGACTGACAGTCTTGGTGTATTCCGAATTGCCGATTCAAACTTGGTCTCTGTCCGGAATCAGCCTATCAATAACCAAACGATCTCGCAATGGTATCCGAACCCTACGAAATCTTCCGCTGTGATAGAAATCAATGCAGATAAGTCACAAAATGCCCACCTAAGCTTTTTCGATCTGGTCGGCATTCGTGTTATGGAGTCGAAGACTGTACAATTATCCGAGGGTGTGAATCGCCTCTCGTTTGATTATTCCCCATTACCTGCGGGCACCTATTTGTGCAGAGTGGATATGGGTGGAGTGAGCATTGTCCGAACGATCATTATCACAAAATAAGAATTTCCAACAAACAAAAAAGGCGCCAATGGCGCCTTTTTTTTGTAAGGTAGTGATATACTTAAGATTTCTTAAGGTCTTTCTTCATGCAGCAAGCTTTCATATCTTTGCTGGCTTTCATTTCCTTGGTGCAGTCCATTCCGGTCTTTGTTTTGCAAGCCTTTGCATCTTTGGTCGTACAAGCTTTGGTTGCTTTGCTACTTTTAGCCATTGTGCACGATTTTGTTGCTTTCGTGCCTTTGACAGAAGCGCAAGCCTTATCGTGATCGCAGGCAAAGGTCGAAGTCGCTGTTCCGAGGAACGCGCCTAACACTAAAAAGAGTATTGTTTTACGCATCAGTATCTATAATTAAAAAAGTTAATGATAAAGTCCATTCCATCCCTATATATAAGACGTTAAAGAGTGGAGAAAGTTTCCCAACGATACCAGAATATGCCATTATAGACTAAAAGTGATCAATATGGTACTTTGGGAGAATCAGCTTTTCCTCTATTTTTTTAGAACTATTCACCCCCAGAAGCGGTTTTCAGGGGCTCTCTAAAAAAGATTGGGAGCACAATTTTCTAAGTTTATTACGAGAACTGATCGTTATGACGCGCGAAGAAAAAGAACAAGCCGTAGCAGAACTTACCACTATTATGGCAGATGCCTCGAGCATCTACTTGACTGATTACAAGGGATTGACCGTTTTTCAGGCAACGAACTTGCGTAATGAGTTTCGCAAAGCTGGTGTACAATATATGGTCGCTAAGAACACGCTCATCGAGCGTGCAATGAGCGATAAGGGCATCACCAGTGATCAGATCAGCGCTTCGCTGACCGGACAGACTTCATTAGCATTTGGTTTTGAAGACCCTGCAGCTCCGGCTCGCGTGCTCAAAGAATTTGTTGAAAAGAACGAACAGCTCAAGTTCAAGTTAGCTTGGCTCGACGGTACGATCTACGATAACACCCAACTCAAGACACTCGCAGCACTTCCGACCAAAAAGGAATTGATGGGAATGATCGTCGGCAGCATCCACGCCCCGATCTCGGGTATTGTTGGTGTTCTTGGTGCTTTGCAACGTGATATCGTCTATGTACTTGACGCTATCGAGAAAAAACGCGCAGAAGCAACCGCATAATAATTTTACGCACTAAAGTAATTTAGCTTCAGTTTCTATCACACGCTTTATAAAGGGGCAGAATATGGCAGATATCAATTCAATCGTTGAAACAATCTCAAACCTTACACTTGGCGAAGCCGCTGAGCTTAAGAAGGCTTTGGAAGACAAGTTCGGCGTTACCGCAGCAGCACCTATGATGATGGGTGGCATGATGCCGGCAGCAGGCGGAGCAGCACCAGCAGCCGAAGAGAAAACCGAATTTGACGTTGTGCTCACCGAAGGTGGCGCACAAAAGATCAATGTTATCAAAGCAGTCCGTGAAGCTACTGGCTTAGGACTCAAAGAAGCGAAAGATCTCGTTGATGGCGCACCGAAGGTCGTCAAAGAAGGTATTTCGAAGGCAGACGCTGAGGCTCTCAAGAAAAAACTTGAAGAAGCTGGCGCCAAAGTCGAACTCAAATAAGAGTACGATCTACGCTTTTAGTAAAAACCCCGGAAAGATTCTTTTCGGGGTTTTTCGTTTTTAGCTCATTCTATCGGTTTTGCAACACAAAGCAAATACTCGCGTAAGCAACTGTTGATTGAGCAATCAAAAGATGGCTTAGTTATTCTTTCGTACCAAACACGAGTAACTTTTTGGAACCGTCTTTCTTCGTTTTCCCTTGTTTAGAAGCTTCGATAATAAATATTCAATGACGAAAAAAATACTGCTTACTCTCTTCGGCGTACTTCTTGTTTTTGGCTCAAGTACTGCCCAAGCTCAAAATGATAATGTCCTGACTACGCTTCGCTCCGAGCTTGATCGCGAATACAGCGTTCTCAAAACCCAGACGGTGGCACCGTATTTTATCAGCTACAATCTTGGCGAAGAGCAGAACGTGACGATGGTCGCGAGCTTTGGTGCACTTCAGCGCAGCGACTCGACTCGTTCGCGCACCCTCCTGATCGATCTTCGTGTCGGCGATTATCAGCTCGATAACACTCACCAAATACGCTCTAATGGCGGTTTCTTTGGCGGTGGCGGCTTTGCAGCAGCCAATTCGCGCCAAGCTCCTATCGAGAATAATCCTGAAGCACTTCGTATCGCCCTTTGGCGCGAAACCGATGCGGCGTACAAGTCAGCAAAAGAACGCCTTGAACAAGTAAAGACCAACAAAACCGTAAAAGTAGAAGAAGAAGATTCTTCTGGAGATTTTTCAAAAGCTCCATCTGCACCGGCGCATTTATTCGAGCCCGCTGTCGATATGAGCGACTACTTTAAGAACCGTCCGCAGTGGGAAGAAAAGCTTCGCAGTTATTCCGCACTCTTTCGTGGTCAGCCACATATCTATGAAGCAAAAGCTGTATTGACCGCAAGCATCGTCCGCAAATATTTTGTCTCTACTGAAAACTCGGAGATGGCTTCGAATCAGATCTATGTTCGCTTAATGATCCAGGCAATGACCAAAGCCGCTGATGGTATGGAATTGCCGCTCTATAAAAGTTATTTCGGCTTCAAACCAGAAGATTTGCCATCGGATGCGACGATCAACGCTGATATAAAAGAGATGATCGCGACGCTCGAGAAAATGCGTACTGCGCCTATCGTCGATCCATATACAGGTCCTGCGATTCTCTCAGGTGGTGCATCGGGCGTATTCTTTCACGAAATTTTTGGTCATCGCATCGAAGGTCATCGTCAGAAGAATGTAAACGAGGGACAAACTTTTAAGAAAAAAGTTGGGCAAGAAATTTTACCGAAATTCTTATCGGTGTATTTTGATCCGCTCCAAAAAACGCTCGATGGTTCGCCATTGATGGGTTGTTTTACTTTTGATGACGAAGGTGTCAAAGCTCGCCGAGTTGACGTTGTTGATAATGGTATTTTCAAAAACTTCTTGATGAGCCGCTCCCCTATCGATGGCTTTCCGGAATCAAACGGACACGGCAGAGCATCTCCGGGCAAACGCCCCGTCGCAAGACAATCAAATTTGATCGTCTCGGCGCAGAACACTGTTTCCGATGACTCGCTCAGATCAGCTCTGATCGCTGAATGTAAAAAGCAGGGCAAGCCTTACGGTTTGCGCTTTCAGCAAGTTGAAGGTGGTTTTACACTCACCGGAAGAACGATACCAAATTCGTTTAATGTGCTCCCTATCCTCGTCTATCGTGTCTATGCTGATGGCAGACCTGATGAGCTCGTACGCGGTGTCGATCTTATTGGTACACCACTTGCAACCTTCGAGCGCATTATGCTCGCTTCGAATAAAACGGAAACATTTAATGGTGTTTGCGGTGCGGAGTCCGGCTGGGTTCCGGTCAGCGCTTCCTCGCCAAGTTTGCTCGTGCGCGAGATCGAAGTTCAAAAGAAAGACAAATCGCAGGAGCGCCTCCCGATCCTCGAAGCACCAGATGCTCGTTCAAATAATAATTGATCACAAACATTTTCCGAAGAACAATGCGCAAGCTACTCATACTTTCAGTTATCGTCATCTCGTTTGCTTCGACTGTTGTCGCACAGCAGCTCAACGATAAATCGATCAGCACTATTGAGCGTGCGATGACCGATGAACTCAATCGTTCGAAAGACAAGCTCCATCTCACCGGCTTGATCGATCCATTCTTTATTTCTTATACGGTCAACGACCAACAGGGATTGAATATCAATGCTTCGTTCGGTTCGCTTACGCGTTCGAACATGACCAACACCAGGACGCTAAATCTTCGTTTGCTCATTAACAATTATCAGTTTAATGATGAAAACTTTAGCGATGCTTCGAGTATGTTTGGCGGCGGTAGTTCTATTGATATGAATCTTCCGCTCGATGACGACTATGACGTAATCCGTCGTTCGTTCTGGCTCGCTACCGATAATCTCTTCAAAGATGCCAACGAGACATTTACAAAAAAGAAAGCTGCATTAGAGCGCAAACAGCTTTCGGAAGAAGATAGAAATCTTCCTGATTTTTCTCAAGCAACGAAAGTGGAAGTCTTGGAACCGCCTATTCCTTTTGCCCCAAATAAGGCACAGTTGGAGTCGTTAGTACGTAATCTTTCAGGAGTGTTTGTTAAATACAAACTCATCCAAAACTGTAGTGTAGCCTTAACCTACAATAATTCCTATCGCTTCTTTATCAGCAACGAAGGCACGCATACTCGCACCCCATTGCGTGAGTGCAACCTTACGGTACAAGCATCAGCACAAGCCCAAGAAGATGGCGAACCGCTGTCTTTGGCATTTACGATCTCCGAGCTTTCGCCTGATCTTTTCCCTTCTCAGGAAGTCCTCATCAAACGTACTGAAGAACTTGCTCAGAATCTCACGACCCTCTCAACCGCACCGAAATATAGCGACAAAGAATATTCTGGTCCGGTGTTGTTTGAAGGACAGGCTTGCAATGATTTTCTCTCCGACCAGTTGATCGGCAAATTTGCTGCAAAACGAGAAGATGTTCTTGGCGGTGGTGATGTATTTTTCATGGCAAGTGGCGGAAAAGGTATCTCCTTCCAAAAGAAATTGGGAACACGTGTTTTACCAGCAACGGTCAGCGTTACTGATAATTCAAATCTCGGTGGCGAAAAGAACTCATCATATCTGGGAAAGTATTCTGTTGATGAAGAAGGTGTTGTGCCTTCACCAAATCTGCAGTTAGTGCAGAATGGAATTCTCAAGACATTATATATGACTCGCACCCCAACAAAAGAAATTCGTGAGTCGAACGGCCACGCTCGTCCAGGTAGTGGCGGTATGACTCCCGGCGCCGGGATACTCGAGATCACTGATACAAAAGCAAAGAAATACACAGACCTCAAAAAAGAATTATTTAAGATCGCTAAAGAAGATGGTTATGACTTTGCTCTCGTCGTTCGGTCTGTGCAGTCGGGGCTCCTTTCGTTTTCTGATGGGATGTCAAGCATAGGTGATCTGATGAACGGTGGCAAAGCCCTTCAGCCATCACTCGTGTACAAAGTCTATCCCAATGGCAAAGAAGTTTTGATACGCGGACTTGAGATCAACTTCCCGACCACCCGAGACCTCAAAGAATTACAGTTCTCGAAAGAGCGTACGACTCGCAACATTCAACTTGCCGCCGGCGCTGGGGTAGGTTTGTTTGGTTTTAGCAGTAAAGTTGGCGCAACGCTTATTGCACCTGATGCACTACTCGTGCCCGAGCTTGAAGCCCGCAAAAAGGAATCAGCTGCCTATCCGATCAAACCGATCGTTGATAAACCTTAATTCTAAACCTTATTTTTTTCTTCCGATGACGGCAAACATTCTCCCTGATTGTTTGCCATCACGGCGATAGGAATGCAGTGCATCATCGGTAATGGTGCATCTTGGACATATCTCGATCTGTTCAAATGCAAGACCTCCTATGAGCAACTGATCGCGATTTGCTTTCTTGATATCGAGCAAACATTTCCCGTTTGGTAGTTCGGTGTAATAGTCCTTCTCGAAATACGTCGCCACTTCTGTTCCAACCTCGTAACTCTCTCCCGATGCAGAAGCCCCAATAAATGCATAGATGCGTTCTGGCTTCGCCCCAAGCGAAACCATTGCTCGGATAGCATTCAACGTTACGAGCTGCTCGGTCCCTCGCCATCCAGCATGAACAGCCGCGATGATCTTTGCCACAGGCTCGTAAAGCAACACAGGTGTGCAATCAGCAATACTCACTGCAAGAAACACATTAGGCTCAGCAGAAACAAGAGCATCAGAATTTGGGACGATCCCTTCCGTACCGATAACGACATTGACGTTACCACTATGGATCTGATTCTGATAGACAAATTTCGATTCAGCGGGGACACCAATTGTGTCATAGAATCTACGGCGATTTTCCAATACGCTTTCTAATTCATCACCAACGTGAGTTGAAAGATTTAGGCCAAACGGCATTGGCGAAACTCCACCCTCACGAGTGCTTTGTCCTGCAACGATCTCCGGAAACTGCTTAAAAATTTCAGGTTGGATATACATTATTCTAATACGTACAATTTTTTACGGTTCTTCTCGGATTCTTTCCTTTTGTATTTTGGTCGCTCTACGAGATATTTTTTTAAAATATCTGTAACCGTTGTAAAATCTTCAAACGGGTGGTATGGTATTCCCTTTTCCGAGCAAAAACTTCGTAGCATATCTCTCGCAAACACGACATCAGCTATTTCTATCGGACAAACATCTGAATATCCATCGCCAATATACACAATAGTATCTTCGTCGGCCGATGTGGTCATAATCGCGCCGCACTTACAGGCTCCGCATCGCCGACAAGATTCACGTGCATTCTTGAACTCAACCGATAGAGTACCGTCTGCCGTCAATTCAACGTCATTAGCATAGAACGGTATTTCGAAATTATTATGAGCCAAAATGGGACGAATATACGCTGAAAAACCATCGCTCACTATGGTGATCTTAATATCTTGGGAGCGACAAAACCCAACAAATTCTTGAAAGCCTGCTCTGATCCCTTGTGAAAGAAACAGCTCTTGCATTGCCACAGGGTTTGCATTCTTAACAGTTGCGCAGGCTTCGGCTACACACTGAGCGGCGGTATATTCACCGGTATTAAACTTCTGCCAAACGGTAAGGGCACTCTCCTCGCCAAAATGGCGGAACAGATCATCCCAGACATCCCGGACAGTTATTGTTGCATCAAAATCACAATAGACGTGATACATTTTCGTTATCTTTGTTTAACTACTTTACTTTTTTAGGAAAATGTCAGAACGTAAAGCTCCGTTGTTGGTACTTTTTGATGGTATGGCTCTCGCCTACCGCGCCTATTTCGCGTTTATCTCGCGTCCGCTTACTAATGCGAACGGCGACAATACCAGCGCAGTATTCGGCTTCACCAACGCCTTGCTCCAGCTACTCGAAACACATAAGCCAGATTATGCCGCTGTCTGTTTCGACACCGCTGCACCGACGTTTCGTCATAAAATGTATCCTGCATACAAAGCCCAACGCGAAGCAATGCCAGAAGATATGCGTCCGCAGATCGGATGGATCCGCGATCTTACTCAGGCCTATAATATTCCGATGGTGATGCTCGATGGCTTCGAAGCCGACGATCTGATCGGTACACTTGCAAGACAAGCATCTCAGAACAATATCGAAACCCTAATCATCACCCCCGACAAAGATTTTTGCCAGCTTGTTACATCAGATATTAAAATTTTACGACCAAAAGACGCTAGCAGTCTTGATATGTTAGACGAAAGTGCCGTCGTATTAAAATATGGTTTACAACCAAATCAATTCATTGATTATCTTGCACTGATCGGCGACTCAAGCGATAACATCCCAGGTGTGAAAGGCGTCGGAGAAAAGACGGCAGTGCCATTGCTTCAGCAATATCATACTCTCGATGGTATCTATGAGCATCTCGAAGAGATCACAAAAAAAGCGCTAAAAGAAAAACTATCGACAGACAAAGAAAAGGCTTATCTTTCACAAACGCTTGCAACCATCGATACGAACGTGACACTTTCAGTTTCGGTCAATGATCTCCAATATACCAAACTTCCCGATTTCCGGAAAGTAGAGGCGATGCTGAAGAATCTTGGCTTCAAATCCTTGCTCGCAAAACTTCACGCTGAGGAAAAAATGTTGTTGGGTGATTCTCCCTCGATCGCTGATACTTCCTCAGAAGTATTTGCGACTATAATCCCAATAGAGCAAGCGCCACAAGGCGAACTGAAAACGATCAAAACCGAACAGCATACGTATCAAACCATCAATGAGTTAAAAGATGTAAAATCATTGGTCACAAAACTCAAAATGGCAAAAGAGTTTTGTGTTGATCTCGAAACGACTTCATCGGTTGCAATGCGCGCCATCCCGATAGGTATCTCGTTTTCGATCACACCAACCGAAGCCTATTATATCCCTCTTAAACTTACGAATGCTTTCGTTTCGAATGACAACCTCTTTACCGAAACCAATCAGCAAAAGAACGAAGGAAACAATGCATTAACGACGGGCTTAGATATAAAACAAGTTTTTGATCTGTTAAAACCGATCCTCGAAAGCGAACGCATTAGCAAAGTGGGGCAAAACATCAAATACGATGCGATCATCTTGCGACGATATGGTATTCATCTTCATCCGATCACTTTTGACACAATGATCGCAGCAAGTTTATTACAAGACGAAGGATTGCAATCAATGGATGCGCTGGCGGTAAAATATCTACATTATCAACCAGTCTCGCTTTCTGATATTGCGGGAAAATTTAAGAAAGGTGATGCTTTCGAAGTGATGTCCGCTCTGAACACCGAGGAGCTCGCAGAATATGGAGCCGAGGATGCTGATATTACACTCCAATTAAAAAAGAAGATCGCCGTCGCACTTGAACGAGAAGAACTCGTAAAAGTAAGTAACTGGATAGAATTTCCATTGATAGAAGTGCTCACGGCAGTTGAATCTAATGGTGTCAAGATCGATACAGTATTACTTGCCGAAGTGAGCAAAGAAATGGAGCGCGAAGCGGAATTAACGTGCGTTAAAATTTTCGATCTAGCTGGAGAGAAATTTAATATCGATTCACCAAAACAATTGGGCGATATTTTATTTAATAAGATGGGCTTGCCGCCGGTCAAAAAAACAAAGACGGGATACTCGACCGATGCATCAGTACTTGAACAATTAAAAGTACACTCGCCTATTGCAGAAGATATTCTAAACTATCGTCAGTATCAAAAATTAAGAAATACGTACGTCGATGCCCTTCCCGTTTTAGTAAATCCTGAGACCGGATTTATTCATACGAGCTACAACCAGGCGGTAGCCGCAACCGGGAGACTTTCATCGAATGACCCGAACTTACAGAACATCCCGATACGAACAGAAATGGGTCGCGGACTTCGCAAGGCTTTTGTTTCGCGCTTTGATAATGGCCTCATCTTTTCTGCCGACTATTCTCAGATCGAACTTCGAATCATGGCGCACATGACCAAAGACGATGGTTTGATCAGAGCATTTGAAAATAATGAAGATATTCACACCCAAACTTCGGCAAGAGTTTTTGGTGTCAAGACCGAAGATGTTACTCGCGATATGCGCCGCAAAGCAAAAGAAATTAATTATGGTATTATGTATGGAATTGGTGCGTATGGGCTTTCCTCACGATTAGGAATTTCACAAAAAGAAGGCTCGGAGATCATTAGAAATTATTTTCTTGCTTTCCCCGCGATAAAAGAATTTATCGACTCGACAATTCTTTTTGCCAAGAAGCACGGATATGTCGAAACCCTCATCGGCAGACGCCGATATATGACAAATATTAATGCAGCCAATGCGGTTGTCAGAGCTGCCGATGAACGTGCCGCTATCAATATGCCAATACAAGGCACTGCCGCCGAAATGATGAAGCTTGCGATGATCACTATTCAACGTGAACTCGAACGCCGGAAAATGCGATCACTGATGATCATGCAAGTTCACGATGAATTGGTATTTGATGTCGTGCCCGAGGAGAAAGACGAATTGAAAGAATTAGTTGAGTATCGGATGTGCAATGCACTCCCGATGGATGTCATAATTAGCGTAGAGTCAGGCTTCGGGAAAACATGGTTCGATGCGCATTAATTATCGCTCGGTATGGACAATACCTGTTTCGGTAATGATCATATCCAGTTGTTGGTCGTGCGCTAATCGCGGTATCTCATCGGCTTCTTGAACGCTGAATGCTAAACCAACACGCTTGATCGAGGGGTTGATCTGTGAAAGAAATCGATCATAAAATCCTTTGCCATAACCGAGTCTCGTTCCGGTGCCGTCATAAGCAACGATCGGGACGATGACCATTTCGATAGCATTAATATCAGCACGGGTATTCCGCTCAGGTTCGGGTACACCGTACAGCCCAGTCGTGAGAATTTTTGATAATTGATAATGCTCCATCTTCAATGTATCACCTTCCCCAACAACCACAGGAGCGATCACTTGAATACCACCACTCTCCATCGCTCTGACTAAATTCAGTGTTTCGACTTCCGATCGAAAACTAAGATAGGAATGCACAACTGATATATTCAACTCGTCAATTAACTCAAGAACTTTATTTCTGATGAGATGGGAAAAAGCAAAATGGAGATGCTCGGCAAGGTCGTTGCGACGATGTAATGCTGCTTTACGAAGCGAATCGCGATTAGTAAGAATGCTTTCAGTCAAAACAATTATCGTTGAATGATGAACGGCGCAGAAACGGCTCCGCGATTGCCGAAAAGATCAGTTGCGGATATTCTTAAATAGTACGCTCCCATTGTCAATGAAGAAACATCGATCGGCAATTGCACTTCGTTTGAAACTGACTGCTGTGGATAGGTCACCATCTTTACTCCTACACCAGCGGAGTTGTAGAACTCCGCAATGAGCGAAACATCTTTATGAACAGAAAAAATAGGAACAAGCGTCGTAGTTGCGATTGGGTTTGCAAGGAAATGGAAATCATCGATCAGCAGTTCATTCCGAAGCCCAGCCCTGAGGAGCCCGTTACCACAGCTACTTGGGGTTATCACCTGTAAACTATCAGCTCCGAAATTCAGACACCCGACTTTTTCGTCGGCTATCGTTTGAATGACAACATTTGCGATAGTGTCACTCGCTACATAGTATTTTAGAGCAAAGGAAAAGAGCGAATCAAAATTTGAAAGTAGCGTCGGAGCTTTCGTTGAAACGGTCAGTTCGTACTTTCCTGCACCAACATTCGTAAGACTCATCGTTGAACCCGGGATCGCTGTTGCAATACTGTCAACGATCAAATCAGCAACATCACTCGGACTTATCGAGATCAAGAAACGGATAGTCGAAAGTTTGTATGATGCTATATCGGTGGCGGTTTTGACTACTATTTTGTTGCTAGAGTTAATAAGTGAGCGTTCTAAGTCCACTTGTTGATCTCGTGCAAAGACACGAATATTTATCGTATCATAGAGCAATGGTTTTCCATAAGCCTGCACCGTAATGACGATCAATGAATCTTGGAATGATGTACTATCGTAACGATATTGCAACTGCAATGATCTTACTGTCGATGGGTGTAAGCTATCAGGGAAAACTCCTGCTGGAATTGTGAGCGAAGTATTTGTGGAGTTCAACCCATCAACCACGATCGAATATGCGCCAGTATCGCGGAGTATATAATTAAATGAATAGATCGAATCCAAACCACAAACAACATCAATTATTTTTACTACCGTCGCGGACAATACTTGTGGTACGACTTGTACTTCGAGTAGCATCGACTTGTTAACTCCTGTTACTCCAGGAGATTTTTCTAATATATCAATAGGTGCACTAAAGGTACCGGTCTTTCCTGCAAAAACTGAAACCGCGACCTTTACCGAATCGCCGGGTTTAATATTAAAAGCTGGAGTTGGATTCTTTAATGAGAATGGAGCATTTGGATCTGATATTGTTTGAATGTGTGCCGACAGTTCACCCGAATTTTTAATGACTATCACACTATCGAATGAAGCACCGAGCGGCAAGACACCAAAATCCAAGATCCCCGGTGAGACGGAAATATCCGGCACCCCTACGCGACCTTCAAAATAGCAGATAGTCGAGTCACTGACGACCCCTAATATCTCCGCATGTCCTGTACAGAATTTTTGAGCAAGAGATGTATTGAAGTGAGCATGAAATTTCATCGGATTGCCAACGTTAAGAACAACTGGCAGTTGTATCGTTGGGTCATCAGGCACGATGTCAAAATAGATCGCGCCGTTATCATTGGCAACCGAATAGTTTTCAATCGTAGCACTATCAGGACCAACCGAAGTCACGATAAATGTTGTATCGATGACCTGCCCGGGAAGTCGAATGCCAAAATCGATCATTGGTGGATCGATAGCAATATCAGGCTGAATGGTCGAGCCGTCAACCCGCAATACGACGGAAAGCGTATCATCACTCGTGGTGATCAACCGTAAAACAGCCGTTCGTAAACCTGCTGTTAATGGCTTACATCGAAGAATGAGTTGCCGTCCTTCCCCCGATATGAGTGTCAGTGGGACGCTTAAGATCGAGATAAAAGTGAATTCACTTGGCACGGAGATCATCGTAACAATTCTAATATCACTGATGTCGATCGTCGTAAGCGCGTCGTTGGTAATAATAACAGTGTTTTGGCGTTGTAACCCGAGCTTTACTTTACCAAAGTCGATCGTGTCTTTAGAAGAAATAAGCGCAAAAGAGTCTTTCGGTAAGAAACCGAAGCCGAGCAACATCACGACGAATAATATCCTTCTCGTCATTTCAGAGACCGGACGATGACCGATGATATAGTAGAGTTGATGAACCTCACACTCTAAGAAACACTTCTCGAAGGAGAAAGTTACTATAACATCGACTTGATTCTTTGCAACTGGGCTGTCTTTAGTTGATTTTCGTTCGGTTCAGGGAGATTTGCATCTTTGGCTTGCTTATTTACAGCATCCAAGCGCTCTTGTGAAGGCGGATGAGTTGAGAAATTTTTAGATAAAGCTGTCGAGCCCTTCCCTTCCATCGGGACGGTTTTGATCATAAAATACTTAATTGCTGCCGGATACCAAGGGCGGCCCGGTATTGCCATCAGATCTTCAAATGAAGTTTTATCAGCGTCTCGCTCATCATTACGACTAAATCTGAGTGACGCTAACGCCCCACCTGCTGCTGTGGTGTATTGTACAATATCTGAAAGTATTCCGTTGTTCGCTGTCTGCCCTACAATGACCGAAGACAGAATTTGAAGCCCATACTGCTGGGAAATCTGCTCGGAAGAATGGCGATGATCGACGTGTGTGATCTCGTGAGCCAAGATACCGGCAAGCGTAGCTTCGTTGTCAATGAATTTTAAGAGGCCTGTATAAACATAGATCGGTCCGCCGGGTACGGCAAAAGCATTGACGGTATTATCGTCGTGAATGACCGTCGCAACGTAATGAAAATCTTTATTCTTGACATTGGGTGAAGAGACAATCGTATTGACAATGCCTTGAATGTAGCTTGATACGTTTGGATTATTGAGGAGTGGATAATGGGCAGGGTCGGCAGCGATCTGCGCCTGCATTTTCTGACCAAGTTGTATGTCATCGGACTTTGACAACAAATTCACTCCTGTACCACAACCGACAACCGTGAGTGTCGATGCCAACAAGATCAAACAAAAAAACCGATTTGCGATATTCATCATAATACTTGATTCAGTTAGTGTCCAAAGTGATTCAATAATAACAACGAACGGCAGACTCTTTACGAATCTGCCGTCGATTGTCAATCAAGAAAAATGATGGGTTGGTGCTTATTGCTTGGGGGCAAAAAGTTTTTCGTCTATGCTAACATTGTGCTTGATAGAATTAATTTCAAGAATGTTATCCCCACCACCACGAGTGGTAACGGTAAAAGCATAAGGAATGCCATCAATGACCTTAAAATCAGTAAAGTCTTCGCTTGATAAACCATTCGCGCCGAAATGCTCGCGACGGGTGACGTAACCTGAAGCGGTATCAATATACCAGTTTTCTTTGGTGCCACCTGGCTTGTTGACTTCGATAGCATACGCAGTTCCTGCCGGAACGGCCGAAACTCCGAGCAACTTCACGTCATAGCCAGCATCCTTGAGATGTAACTCCTGATTAAACACCGAGTTCGAAAGCTCTTCTTTTGCAGTTTCCGGATCAGCCGGACCTGCACCACCTGGGTAGGACATATAGACGTTTGTCCCATCGATGCGAGTCTCGATCTGGTATGGTCCGCCAAGATCAACTTTCTGATACTTTTTATGCGCCGGCTCTTCGAGCACTTCGATAGTACCCTTCGCAGGTTTTCCGGCTAATTCAAGTGTCACCGAGCCGTTGGTTTCGCGACTCTTGAGTTGCTCTAACGCAGGCTTGTTGATGCCTTTATACATTTTATCAAGTACTTGGTCAAGCGACATTGTCGTCGGAGCCATTACCTTCTTGACATCTTTGACAAGATTAAAATCAAGATCATAGACTGTAACTTTCCCAAAGCGTTGCAGCTTCGGAAGTACTTGCGATGCATCACCGATGACGATCACATGAAGGTCATTTGGCGGATAAACGCGCGAAGCGACTTCTTGTAATTCAGCGGCAGTAAACGTCGAGATACGTTGCGGGTAGGTTGCGTAATAATCTTTCGGTAAGCCGTACTCGATCGTCGAAAGAGCGAGGGCACTGGTATTCTGAGGATCAGCAAGATCCATCATAAACTTACCAGCTATCAAGCCTTTAGCAAACGTTAATTCCTGATCGCTCACTTTCTCTTGTGAAAGTCGGCGATACTCGAGTAACATTTGGTCGAGAGCTGAATCGGTCACAGAATTTCTCACTTCGGCAACAGCAACCAAGATACCACGGTCGATCGACTTCGTTAATGCACCACCTGGTGTATAAGTATATCCATGCTTCTCGCGAATATTTAGAAACAAACGGTTTTGAAAACCGATGACTCCGTTACCAGCGAAGATCGATGCAACAAGACTTGCGCGATCAAAATCAGGGCTGGTCACCGGCAAGCCTAAGCGTTGCAGACGAATGCTCGATTGTGCAGAACCCGGACGATCGACGAGAGTGATCGTCATTCCCGGTGTCTCGGTCAAAGGAATATAACTCGGTTGATGATAGGCACCTTGCTGCCAATCACCGAAATATTTTTCCATCATTGGTTTGATATCACTCGCAGTAATATCACCGACAACAGCGATGATCGTATTCTCTGCCGAGAAATGATCTTTGTGCCATGCTTGCAATACTTCTGTTGAGAGAGCTTTAATAGAAGCTTCTGTTTGGAAATATCCATAAGGATGAGCACCATAGACCAGTTTGCGACCCATCTTGCGGCCCAGTTCACCAGGGCTTTGTCTCGCCGATTTCAAACTTGAAAGCTGTTCGGTCTTGTACTTCTCAATCTCGGCTGATGGAAACAGTGGGTTCTTCATAACATCGGCATAGACCGGAAGTACTTTGTCAAGATCGCGTTTTAAGCAGCCGATCGTGATGTTAATATCATCCACGGTCGAGCCGGTCCCGATCGAGGCGCCATAGAAGTCAAGCTTCTTTGCGATGTCATCAGCAGACATACTCTTTGTTCCCTTTTCAAGGAGCGAACTCACCGCCGCGGCTGCACCGATCGTATTGCCATCTTGAGCATTGCCGCTCAAGACTAATGCGCGGAAATAGACCAACGGTTGTTTGTGATCTTCGACGATAACAATGCGCAAACCATTCTTGAGTTTGATCTCATTGAATGATGAAGAGATCGACTTCGGAAGCGGACCGGGTTCCGGTTTCTTCGAACGATCGATCTGAGCAGATGAAACAGATGCGCTAAAAACAACAAATGCGCTAACGAGTAATACAATAAAATTCTTCATAGATTTGGTATTCATGGTGATGTTATACTCCGTGCTTATTGGTTTTTAGGAACGGTGTAGATGATCACCGAACGAGAGGTCGGTGTGAGATACTGTTTTGCGACACGTTGAATGTCTTGCTTGGTCACATCGAGGTAACGATCAAGCTCGGTGTTTACGCGCTTGGTGTCATGGAAGAGCGTGTACTGATGTGAAAGTTGAAATGCAATATTTCCTGCACTCGCGGCTTGGGTGACAATATCCTTTGTTGTTTGATTACGAACCTTCTGAAATTCTTCTTCAGAAATGCCGTCTTTTTGAAGTTTTGAGATCTCTTCATCTAATGCGGCACGAACTTTGGTAAGTTCTATCCCCTGATTGGCAACAGCAAGCACGCCAAAGACTCCATCTTTTTCGAGAGTGAGGGTGATCGGCGAAACTTCAACGACCAATTGATCTTGATCTTTTAATCTTTTCACCAAACGTGAGCTGTTTCCTTGCATCAATACATTCGCAAGAAGATCGAGCGCATATTGATCTTTGTTGCCCTCGGCAACAGTCTTCCACGCATAACCAATAGCCGGAAGCGGCGTGATCTTTTCATTGACCTCAACGGTGCGCTCAGCAGTCTGAGCAGGTTCCGGTGTGTATGAGCGGTCAATTTCTCCGCTACCTCTCGGAATGTCGCCGAAATAATCTTTTACAGCCTGTTTTGCATCAGCAGGTTTGAAATCACCAGCAACGACAACAGTGGCGTTGTTCGGCACATAAAAATGTGTGTAGAAATCCTTAAACTCTTGGATCGTAGCTTGATCGATATACTGTGCCGATCCGATAGGCGTCCAAGAATATTGTGAAGTATGGAATACCGATTCCATCAACTTCAAAAAGAACGAACCGTACGGTTGATTTTCGTAGCGGTTGCGACGCTCTTCTTTTACGACTTTACGCTGCGTCTCGACGCCGATCGAATCGACGTGAAGATAATGCATACGCTCTGACTCAGCCCATAACGCCTGGCGAAGGTAGTTCGAAGGGACGTCATCATTATAGAACGTGCGATCGAACGAGGTATGAGCGTTGAGGTCCCCGCCAACTGCTTCGACCAACTTACCATATTCACCGCGTTTGATATGATCGGTCGATTCAAACATCAAATGCTCGAAAAAGTGAGCGAACCCTGTTCTGTCCGGGCGCTCATTGTGAGAGCCGACATGATAATAGACTCGGGTTGCAACTCGTGGTGCGCTGTGATCTTCATAGAGGATCACGTGCAATCCATTTGGCAGGTCATATTCTTCAAACTTGATCGGCTTAAAAACTTGCGCAGATGCACTCTGCAACGCAAGCGTGCCTATCACGGCAATCGAAAGTAGTAGTTTTTTCATAGATTATGGAAATATACGGTACGAGCCAAAGTGTAACGGTATAGAAGCAGGAAGGTTTCAACCCGTGCTCACTCGAGCGCTACTTCGTTTAATTTCCTCAATTTTGAAGAGAATTTTTTCCTAAAACAGCAAGAAAACTTCCCTATGTGCCACTGATGACCCCACCGGATGCCACATGGTGCCCATTCGGCTGTAAGTTATTGATATGACTCACCGAAGGTGGTCTTTTCTCCGTCGGAAGGTTCTCGGTCTTGACTTCTTTCGGCTCCGGTCGAAGCTCTTTTTGCTGTGCTCCGAGCGTCGAAAATAGCGTTTCAAAAAATGGTGACTCGACATTGAGATCGATCATCCGATCTGCACAATTTGCAAGCCTACCGATCTGCCCATATTTATACTCCCCGATCACAATACGCGACGGTTTTTCTTGCGTAAAACAGATCAATGCCACATCCTTATCGTTTCGCATCGTAATGAGAAAATTTGCAAGCCGATTCCGCTGGCCTCCATTTTGTGATGCATACTCCCATGAATTTACGACAACCGCTTTTACATTCGAGCGCAGAATATGATCCCGAATCTCGTCTTCATAGTCAACCAAGTTCATTGCCTCGATGGTCATAAATTCAATGTCTGGGTTTCCCAGTTGATGACTTTTAATCACTGACAGTGTCTTGCGCACGATCGCATTATGCGAGACCATCGTGTTGATATAAAGCACTTTCCCTTTGCACGAAATTGCCATCTGTAATGCCAAGCGAACCGATAGATCGATATTTCGCGCAGGGTGGTAGCTCGCCGCCAGGATAATATCTCCGGCGCGAAACTTCTCCCCACCGATCTTGCACAGTACCTCAGGCGGCGCAATGGGCTGACGAACCATTTCACGAAGTGCTGTCCCCTTCAGTGGGGTCGTTGTTTTTTGTATCATAGCAGTAATAGATAAGTACGTGAATGCCAACTACTAACGAGCAAAGCAACTACGCTCCGTCATTAGTAGGTGCTCATAAAAGCACATACTATGATACGGCGATAAAACTGACAAATTCTAAAAAATCAAATATTTAATATTGCGAGCACCTAATACAATGATCACCGTGACAAATAACTTTTAATTTCGGATATAGTGAAGGCAAGAATATTATTGTTCTGACAATAGTGGGTTCGCGCCATTCTTCAGGGGATTCCTCGTCGGGCTAAAGCCGCTCCTCGGAATGACAGGATGGGAATATGCACTGGGAGATGCGTGCGTTTCAAATCCTCAGTTACAGCGTATTCTTGCAACATTACAAGTTGATTCGTGTTGCACAGTAGTAATCAATTAATAGACCTCTATGAAAGCTATAAAATTGTTGTGCATTTGTTTCCTCCTGGGCTGCGTCGCTTGCTCCGATTGGGTGACTACCGCCAATAATAATCAAAACGGTTTTAACGGCAAATGGCGTTGGTCGAAAACCCTAGGTGGTATTGGCGGTTGGACCTATACACCTGAAAAAGAAGGTTATACTTGTACCCTCTCAATTGCAAGCGACAGCACTTGCTCTATTTCAAGAAACGATTCAGTTGTTGCTTCTGGCTCATACTCTATCGGTAAGATCGATAGCACTCATTTTCACTTTGTTCTTGGTAAGGAGTTTGTTGATTCTGTTCTGTATCAGCAGTTGCCGCATATTACGATCAAGAGTAATTCAGCGAGCAACCCGATTAACGTAGTCTTCAAAACGGATACCATCGCACTATCAGAAGAATTTGTCGCCGATGGTTTCGAGACCGAGTTTATAAAAATGTAATAATTATCAATCGTTTTCTAGATACATAATAGTCTGCGCTATCAATTGCTCAAGAGCATCGCTTGAGTCTTCGAAGGGGTGTACCGCGCCGAACGTATGCCCTGTTCGTTCGATGATCGTGAGTTTTACTTTCTCGCCATAAGCTTTGGCAATTGCTTTTGATTCTGTAACAGGTGTAGAAATATCCTCGCTCCCAACGGTTATAAAAAGCGGAATATCCGATGCTGATAGTTTTCCCGCAATTCGCAAAATGTCGAACCTCTCTTTATTAACCTCAAGATCATCAAGCAGTGTTCTGTTGATTCTCATTAATTGATTCGTTCTGGAATTGAGTTGTTCGATAAATCCTGTCTTCTGCCATTCGGTATTTTGCCGGTCACTAAATCGGTCGAACGAACTGATCGGCGCCCAAAGAATAAGATGCTGAATATTCGTGTCCTCGCTTGCGGCAAGCATTGCTGTCCCTGCGCCTCGTGAATGTGCGATGATCGAGATCGAGTTTGTATCGATCTCATCTCGGTCGATAGGCAGCTCCCCTGTTCTGATCATTGCTAATATTTCTTTTACTTCGTCAAGCTCTCGGCTGATGGTTTGCTCGGCAAACTTGTCAAGCTCGGTGAAGTTTAAAAGATCATCACCAATTCCGTTATGAGAGAAATTAAAAGCGACTACGACATACCCTGCATTTGCCAGACGATCACGAAGCATCGGGAATGCACCCCAGTCTTTAAAGCCTTTGAATCCGTGAATAAATAGCACAACCGGTTTCGGTTTATGTGTTGATATGTAACGAATATCGGTTCTCAGCGACTCGCCCTCGTCGCTTTTCAAAATCAATTCTTGGTGAATGACACTCATAATTGCGTAATTTTGCATATTATTAAATAAACAATTTCCATCCTAATGAACATTAATGTAATAAAAGGTAATTCGGAGTCATTTGATTCTGATGCAGTGGTCTATTTCCAACCAGAAGATGCGAAGTGGATCAAAGAGAGTTTGAAATGGTACGGCGAAGGTACTCCGTTGCAACAACAGGCTACCACAATGCTCGCTGCGGGGGATCTCACGGGTCGTAAAGATGAGCTTATCGTTCTCTACCCAGCAAAGAAAGAAATGCGTAGCAAACGTATGCTCTTAGTTGGTCTTGGCAAACCTGAATCGATCACGCTCGAAACCGTCCGCCGCGCCGCTGCTCGTGCCGCAAAGAAAACTGTTGCGCTCAAAGGCAAGTCATTAGGATTTTTTCTCCCTGAAGTAAAAGGAGCCAACGGTGCCGAGATCGCAAACGCTGCTGCCGAAGGTGTGTTGCTTGGTCTGTATAAATTTGATAAATTCAAAAAGAAAACCGAGAAGCCGATCACGCTCGACAAGCTGACGATCTTCTGCAATGACAAAGATATTTACGGTTCAAGCTTTAAGGAAGTAAGCAGTGCTATCGGTCGCGCTCAGGTCATCTGTGCCGCGACGATCTTCGCTCGTGATATGGAAAACGAACCATCGAACTTCAAGTATCCTGAAGTCCTTGGCAAATGGGCGCAAGATGCCGCCAAAGGCAATGCTATCAAAGTAACTCTCTTCGGCGATAAAGAACTGAAGAAGAATAAGATGATCGGTATTCTTGCTGTCGGTGAAGGTTCGGCAAAAGAAAGCCGCTTCATCATTATGGAGTATCGCGGTGCTAAAGATAAAAAAGCACAGCCGATCGTGCTCGTCGGAAAAGGTATCACTTTTGATACCGGCGGCATCTCGCTAAAGCCAGGTGCTGGTATGGGCGATATGATCAGCGATATGTCGGGAGCGGCAACGGTGATCGCAACAATGAAAGCCATCGCCGAGCTGAAGCTTGCGGTCAATGTGATCGGTCTTTGTTCGAGCGCAGAGAATATGCCGTCAGGAACAGCCGCACGTCCGGGTGACATCATTACTTATCCGAACGGTGTTTCTGCTGAAATTGACAACACTGATGCTGAAGGCAGACTCGTCTTGGCTGACGCTCTTATTTGGGCAAAGCAATACAATCCGAAACACGTTATCGATCTCGCAACGCTCACCGGAGCATGCGTCGTCGCGCTTGGTCATGTCACAACTGGTATGATGGGCAATGACGAAAAGATGAAAACTCAGCTCAAGAGATTGGGCGATAAGGTTTACGAGCGCGTTTGCGAATTGCCGATCTATGACGAATATGATGACCTCATCAAGAGCGATTGTGCTGACATCAAAAATGTCGGTGGTCGTTGGGGCGGGGCTATCACTGCCGCGATGTTCTTGAAGAGATTCACCGATTACCCATGGACACATCTCGACATCGCTGGTACAGCACGAGGCGAATCAGCAACCGACTACATCAACAAAGGTGGCACTGGCGTATGCGTACGCTTGCTTACCGAAATGTTGACCGAACAAGCTGGAAAATAAAAAAGAATAATCTTTTTTCAGAACGAGAGCCGGCATTTAGTCGGCTCTTTTTTTTAGGGAGACTTCGAATCTATTCCAGTATTTTTGACGTATATCTTTATAGACTATAACAATTATCAAACGTACTATGATAGTATCCTCAAAGTTTTTCTCCCATTCAACGAGCGTCGCTATGTGCTTGTTATGCCTTACTTTTCTCACTGCCACAGGTTGCTCGGCGAAGAAAGGCGATGCGAAAACCACTGAAGTTAATAGTGAAGTGAAAGAAGTACCCGAAACGCCTATGAGCGCACACTCAGAACGTGCGACATTTGCAATGGGCTGTTTTTGGCATTCTGAAGAGATCTTTTTAGAGATCAAAGGAGTCAAAGAAGCACTACCAGGTTATGCAGGTGGCACAGAAAAAAATCCGTCTTATGAAATGGTTAGTAGTGGCACCACGGGTCATACTGAGTCAGTTGATATCACCTTTGATCCGACAGTGATCAGTTATGAAAAGCTGTTGCAAGTATTCTTTACCGAGCACGACCCAACGACTCCGAATATGGCCTCCCCTGATGAAGGTACCCAATACCGTTCAGCAATTTTTTATCACAGCCCCGAGCAAAAGAAACAAGCCGAAGCCTATATCGCAAAGATCACTGCTTCGCATACCTACACGAAACCTGTAATTACAGAGCTCGCGGCGTTCACCAAATTTTACCGTGCCGAAGATTATCACATCCGCTACTACCGCAACCACCCAACGCAATCCTACATTGCACATGTCACCATACCAGAAGTACAAAAATTCCAAAAAGACTTCCCCGAGTTAGTAAAGTAAAAGTAATGCTTTTTTTTGATGGGGGGCGTCGCCTCAACGCCCCCAGTAGCTAAGACTTCAGTCGGCAGAAAATCATCGTATCTTTGTATATGCCCAAAGCGCAGAAGAAAAGAGGAAGGAAATGAAGAAATTAATTGATTTAGTGATCAATGATTACTTTGCAGGTGCTCTCAGTGAAAAGCCAATGAATCAACACTCCCTCACTGCTGGGTTTGCACTTTTGTATCTTGCTTCCCAATTCAAACCGGCATTTACTCCAGATCATATATATTTGCTTTTTAAGACATTAGAAAACTACCGTATAGAAAGTAGGCAAAAGGATTATTGGTCTTCAAGACTCTTGGAAACAGAATCAGCTCTTTATTTACTCACGGACAATCCCAGGTATATAGAAACTCAACTTCGCAACATTGATCATCACAATAGCACTACCCGTAGAGCGGTTTTTGATTCACTCTATTATTTAGCCCCGAAGATAGAATTTGCAAACAATGATGTATTAGTTCGAACAGAACGAAATATTGAGGTTTGTCATTTTTTTTTAGAAAGAAATTTATACTTATTACACAGCATGAAAGGTAGCCCTGAAAGTAAACAAGAAACCTTTAAGCATTGGTTGAGCAAGCATGAATTCAATGCCCCCGAAGAACATTATATTGAAATGCTCAGTAATGGTTTTGCACCATATAATCCATTCGCGAGTAGCGAAGCAGAAGCCATAAAATATTTATTTTCAAACTCGATAGATAGGCAGCTATCACTCCAGTTAGCTTAGATCAACAAAAAACACCCCTATCTCGCCCGTAATTCAACCCCAGAAAATGCTGCTGTCATCTCTTCATTGATAGTACCATTTTTCTGTCCCTATAAAAAAACTGACACGTGTTTTTGAGAGTGTCATTTTTTTTTATTTTCGGGAGGTGGATCAACCACCCCAACCCCTCCTTGGGAAGG
>JBBRNY010000034.1:0-23325 GCA_038229915.1 Kapaibacterium sp. (SeqCode)
AAATGATGCATTGGATGTAATGCTTTGATCGACAACGTCATTAATACTGAGTGCGTTATTTCTTCTATAATTTTGGCTCTCGAAACTAAGATTTGACGACAGCGATGTCACAGGATCAATTCGGAGATTGGGTATTGCAAAGCCGAGTCTAAAATTCTCTTGATACGGATCAACACTATTGTATCGAGTTTTACCATAGCCAAGTGTAAGATTGATCGGTGCGCTCAAGAGATAGCGCTGCATATATTGTGAAACAAATTCGAGATTATATCCGCCTTTTGTAAAAAGATCTGTTCGTGCCAAGGCATCAAAATAATCGGAGAAGACGACATAGTATCCAAGATGCGTCAACCCAAAACCACGAGATGTTTGTGTTGAATAGTTGGGTGGAATCAGCCCACTATGGCGTCCGCTTTCATGTTGCGGAAAGACTGCAAATGGCAAGGCAAAGATCGGAACATCGGCGATAAATAAATAGACCGGCTCAGCGAAGACCTGATTGCCCGAAAGCAATTTCATCTTCGGCGATTCAAAATAAAAATGTGGCGTCGGTGCGTCACAAGTCGTGTAGCGCCCATTCTGCACGAAGAGTGTACCGGGTTCTACTTGTTTGATCTTCTCCCCATAATAAAATCCACCTTGCATCGTGCTGCTTGCAAATTGAACCGCCCCTTGCTTTGTTTTTAAGTTATAGCTCAAGACTTCCCCTTCGTATGGGGTAGCACCGTCCATTAGTCGGGGCGCACCTCGGCTGGCGACTCGTGAGGTATCGCGGATGATTCGGCGCTGGTGCCCGAGCGTAGCATCTAATACAGAGTCGTAACCATTGCTCGTTGCCGTGAGAGAACTTGTCGGCAGATCCATAATAATTCGATGCGCCGTCATCTTTCGGGTCTGATAGTCGAGCGTCGCACTGCCGGTGAGCAACACATTTTTCTTTACTACATCAAAAACAGTGGAGTCTTTCGCTGTATAATACACGATCGTATCCAACTCACCTCTGACCGAATCGACAGCAATATATAATGAATCAGGAAGATCAAACCCTGGGCGTTTTACTTTGATCGATGATTTTTTTTTGATCAGCGAATCAGCTATGGTACCACTTTGTGAGCGAGCAACACCTAAAGAACTTAAACAAAAAACGGCAATCAGAAAAGCAATGCTACACAAGTGCAACAACATCTTCATCATAATGATGGTAGGTTGTTGCCTATCATTCATAGGTCGGGCGTACACGATACTGGAGTGGGTCTTGGGCACCGGCTTGTGCAAAGCCACGCAATCTCAGGGCACACGAATCGCATTCACCACAAGCAATATCTTCTGATTGGTAGCATGACCATGTCCGTTCGATCGGTGCGCCAAGTTCGATCGATCGCTTTACTATTTCCGATTTCTTCATCGAAATAAGTGGCGTCACGATAGAGATCGTTGTTTCGGGTTTCGTACCGAGTTGTAATGCTTTTTCAAAAGCCTCAAAAAAAACTTTTCTGCAATCGGGATATCCCGAAGAGTCTTCTTCGACAGCGCCGATATAAATTTTCTCGGCACCAATGACTTCTGCCCAACCTGTGGCGATAGCAAGAAACGTCCCGTTACGAAATGGGACATAAGAACTGGGAATAAGATTTGAATTAAGATCAGCCTTCGTCACCGGAATGGCTTCATCGGTTAGGCTTGAGCCACCGATCTGTCTGATAACCTCTGCATCAACAATAAGTCGTTGCTCGATCGCAAAAAAATCACAGACATCATTAAATGCTTTTAACTCGCGACGCTCGGTGCGGTGGCGATAATTAAAATGAATAGCAGCAACAGCATCACTTTCACCGGTTGCAATAGCAGCCGTCAGTGTTGAATCCATTCCACCGGAAAGCAAGACGACCGATCTCATTCGAGCATGTGTGATTGGTGCTCCATCGAAACGGTCGAACGCGGCGCTAAGCGAAGTTCGCCTTCGACTTCTGCGGTTGTTCGCTCGGTTTCGCTCACGACGACACGAAGCCTGCGAAGGTGCTTCATCGGCATCATCATATCGGAAAGCCGATCATAAAACCAAGCCGCCAAATTTTCTGCTGTTGTCGGAAAATCGACAAACACAGCTTTCAAACCCGTTTGCAAGAGGAAGTCTTTAATTTCAGAATCTGAATTATCACAAAGGAATGAGTGGTCTATTTCTTTAATGATCGGTTCGACAATGGCACCGAGATCAAAATAATCTAATACCATTCCGTTTGCATCAGGTTCGCCGCTGATCTCGATGATCGCCGCATAGCTGTGCCCATGAATATTTCGACAACCACCATCGTGAAACGGCAGCCGATGCGCCATCTCCCATCGAAAAGTCTTTGAGATCTTTGTGATCATTATGCGACTGGTTTGGCAACAGGTTTGTCGTGCAACACGATCTTTACTCGGGGTGATGGTTTTGGCTCGGGATCAAAACCTTTAATGTATCCTGCTTCAACGGTCGAGTGCAACCCGCCTCGTGCCGAGAAATCACCACGAACGGTCATAGATCTCGGGTTCAATGCTCCGATAAGATCTTCAAGAATTTCATTGATCACGGCTTCATAAAAAATGCCGCGATTACGAAACGCCAAAAAATAATACTTGAGCGATTTTAATTCAACACACAATTCATCTGGTACATATTCGATCGATATTTCACCAAAGTCGGGCAAGCCGGTGACAGGACAGACCGAAGTAAATTCGGGATTTACGTGGGTGATCGTGTAATCACGTTCGGGGCGCGGGTTAGCGAAGATCACCAATTCAGAAAGAGAATTTGACATAGAATATTAATTAAAAGATCGGTTAATGTTTTTGATGGCAACGACACGCACTTGTTCCAGTAGTTGTTGGGTCAGCACCGGGTGCGACGAGCCTTCTATCGGGTTCATAAAAAACGGTGAGCAGTGCATTACGTATTTGCTTAGAAATTTCGTCATCCCGTTTCTCGGGCAAAACACCTCGAATCACATAACTGCCGCTATGATCGCCAATGAACATCCACCACTGTGAAATTCTATCGGGGGAGTCAGGACTGGACATCCCCACAAGGAACCCATCAAACCCATTGATCTTGCACCAATAACTTTCGATCAACTTGTGATGCAGCGTGTCAGTATGATCGGAATCATTAAACATTTTGATAAATTCATTCGCCGCCATCAATACATTCTCACGATGATCGTCAACGACTAACGAAGCATGGTGTTGCTTATTGATAAACCCAAAACTATCACTATCGCTCACAAAACCATCGGGCAGAATAATACTGACTTTTGTCAACGGGAAATCTCGATATTTTTCGCTGACATAATTTGTTATTGTCAGCGCATTCGAACCCTCTTGGGCAACGGCACGCTCAACACCTGCTTCGACAACGAGCAGAGCGATGACTAATAGAAGTGTTTTCAACATATTCTTCATACCCCTCTTTCAACTCCCTGCCAAATGATCTTATGAAGTTGCACCTGGAATCGGACCGGGAGCGAATCTTCGAGAATCCATTCTGCCAATTCTTTCTCTGATAACACTCCTGCGACTGCCGACATCAATATACAATCAACTCGCTGAGAAAGTCCGAACTGGGTGATCTGTTCTTTTGACCATTCATAGTCGAGCTTATCGCCGATCACAAATTTTACTTCGTCGTGAGCTTTGAGGTACTCGATATTCGAGTAAAGGTTTCGCTTCGACATTCCTGACGTTGGTGTCTTGAGATCAACAATACGTTTGACTCGTGAGTCAACCGAGCGAATATCAATATGCCCACCGGTTTCGAGCATCACATCATAGCCTTTATCGCAAAGCAGTGTCATCAGTTCAAACGCCCCATCTTGTTCGAGTGGCTCGCCGCCGGTCAGCTCCACAAGTTTACAATCGTAAGTACTGATCTTATTCAGTATCATTTCGATCGGCATATCTTCACCTTCATAGAATGCATATTCGGTATCACAATAGGTGCATCGCAATCCGCAGCCAGTAAGTCGGATAAATATGCACCTCTCGCCCGCACGAGATCCTTCTCCTTGAATGGAGTAGAATATCTCATTAATGCGCAGTACATCCTTCCGCCTTTTTTGGGCAAGGGTAAGAGCGTCCTGGTGAGTCGATATTTCAAGTTCTTTTTCCACTGGCAATCATAACAACAGCTTATATCATCGTGTTCGATATTTACTAAGGCTCATTTGATCGATCTTTTGACAGTTACGATAAAAAGCTTTTTGGAACTCAATCCTCAACTAATCTCTTGTTTTACACTGACTTATTCTGAACATATTTATGAAATACGCCGCTTATTGTGCCCTATTGCTTTGCAGTACTATTTTCCTCAATTCTTGCACGCACGATAATATTCTGACTGAACCTACAAGTACGACAAGCAGTTGGAGTTCATTACAAGAAAAAGTGATCACTCCGGTTTGTGCGGGTTGTCATACCGCTGGTACTGATTATGCTCTGCAATCAGGATTAGACTTAAGTCCTGATGTGGCCTATACAAATTTGTTCAATGTTGCGGCGCATCATACCAATGCAAATGCCGATGGTCTGCTCCGTATAAAAGCCAACGATGCAGAAAATAGCTTCCTGTACTTGAAAGTTCATGGCTTGCCCCAGAGCAAAGATTACGGCAATCCGATGCCGCTCGGGAGCCGAGCATTGAGCATTGGTCAAATAGAATTTATCCGTCAATGGATAGCCGCCGGTGCTCCAAAAGACGGTGTGGTTGCCGATAAAGCGTTGCTTGACGATACCACCCATACACCCGTTGCCGATTTTGTGCCGCTCCAAGCTCCGACACTCGGAACAGGTTACCAAATGCACATTGACAAATTCGACGTTGCTCCACACTTTGAACGTGAGCTCTTTGTCTATAAACCAATAAACAATGCTACGGATATTTATGTCAATCGTATCCAAATGAGGATGCGCCCGAACAGTCATCATTTTTTATTATACACGTTTCAGGCTGGCACACCAGCTTCGATCATCCCGCCATACGATGTGATCCGTGATATCCGTAACCCTGATGGTTCGCAGATCGCTGCGAATACATTACAGATGGGCTATCATGAATATTTTGCCGGCTCTACCCTACCTGATCTTGATTATCATTTCCCACCTGGGACTGCTCTTAAAGTAGCGGCAAACACTTCGCTCGATCTTAACACTCATTACATCAGTCGAACCGACGAACACGTTACCGGCGAGTGCTACGCAAATCTTTACACTATCGATAAGTCACAAGTACAACACGAAGCAGGGACATTAGCATTGAGCAATAATAATATTTCCCTTGCGCCTGGCGAGCATAAAGTTGTTACTGTTGATTATCCTAATACCACAGCCGTCCCACTCCATATTTTTATGCTCACGAGCCACATGCACGAACGAGGACAGAAATTCAGGATACTCTTCAAAGGCAAAGCCGGTGATTCGCGCAACGGGCAGGTATTGTATGAGTCTGATGATTGGGCTCATCCGCTGGTTAAGAACTTCGATACACCTCTGATCTTCAATCAAGGTGAAGGCATCACCAGCGAAGTAACCTACAATAATACGACTAATCGAAATATCAAATTTGGCTTAACAAGTAATGACGAAATGGATATCGTATTTGCGTATTATTTCGTATTCTAAAAAAAAAATATTGGCAAAAAGAATTACGCTGATCCTAGTTCTTACAATGCTATCGGTGTTTCTCGGAGCATCGATAGCACCAGCACAGGATTTTCAAATTCAAGTCAATTTTTCATCAGACTCGGCGGAGTATGTTTCGAACTGGCTTCACAATCCGCTCAAAGCATTAGTATCGGTTTCAAGCACCCGTACAACTTATGCCATTCTTACTATTGATGCCAGCGTCTATTATAACGGTTCGTTGATAGCACTCAGTAGTCCGGCTCGAACTTCAACGATCATCGTCGGACCGCAACGCCAAACGACGGCACTCTACAATCTCCTCCCGATAAAAGCTTTCGATCCGGTCGGGATGTTTTTCCAATCGTTAAGTGATTCGTCAAGACTTCCTGGCGGCAATTATAAAGTCTGCGTCCACCTTAAAGAAACCGTTTCACCAAATATGGCAGATTCACCATCGGAAGCCTCAGCTTGCGGAGAGATCACTATATCAGCCCCACCTCCGACACCTATTGACATCCCACACCCCAAGCAAAAACAGCCGCCCAAGCCCAAAACGAAGAAGAAGTAAATGACAATTTATTAATCATTTTACTGTCACATTGCCTCAATTGAAAGCGTTGATGTGGTATAAGAAACAACGTTTTTAATCATCAAACTAATCATAAAGGATAAACCTATGAAACACTTCTTTTCACTCAATACCATACTTCTCGCTCTTGCAGCGATCTTGATCACAACTTCAGCTTCTTTCGCAGCGACATATGATTACTACCTCAAGATAGAAGGCGTCGATGGCGAAGCCAAAGGCTTCACGAAGATCATATTCTGCGATGACGGAAGTTGCAAGATCGGAGACCTAAAAGTAGGTCAATACAAAATTACCGTTTGCACCGATGCAGGTGGAATGCCCGTCGCAAAAGACGCAGTCTCCGGCTCGATCGGCATTCAGGCTACTAAATGCGCAGCTGGCAAGCATATTGCTCAAGCCACTATTGCCGGGCGTGAAGCATCTACTCCAAGCGTATCCGAAATCGTTTCGCCACGTGACCCAGCATCAGGACTGCCAACCGGCAAGCGTATGCATAAGCCTTTTGTTATCACCAAAGAGCTAGACAAAATGTCGCCATCTATTTCTTTCATCGTCGGACCTGCTGATCTTGACGGTGACGGTTTCTTTGATATGACTGTCAATAAAAAGCATACCAAGACAGGTCATGTGACATTGTTGAAATAATCAACTCACACCGCATTTTCCTAAAGCGCTTCGTTATCTCATGGATAACGAAGCGCTTTTGATATCTACTACTATTCTACTAAAAACTCGCGTCAGTGGCATTGATCTATCTCCGATCCATCGCCTTCACAAACCCATAACTTCGCTCGAAAGCATTCTTGAATCCTTCGAACTCGTTTTTATATAGAATAAGTGTATAAGCTATCTCATTTGTTGGTGTGACCTTTTTGAGTTCTGAAAGCCGCATAAAAATATTCCCGTCGGTGCCTTCATGAACATCGACATAAAAACGTCTATTTCGTGTAGTATACTTAGAGCTGAAGAGCTCTTGACGTGATTCGATAGGTTCACGATTCTTCGCATTTTCTCGCCGTATCCCATCTAAGCTTGATGCGCTCTTCGTTTCAGCTCCCGGCAGCTTTGTTGTACGAACAACTATAATCAGCAAAGCAACGACAATAATGAGAACCAAGATGATGTATTCCATAAGCATTACGATGTTACAACGATCCCTTTCCTCTTCCAAATCACATAAGTCACTGCAATGTGGAAAATACCATTGATGAAGCACACAACGATCGCAGAAATTTTAATGGCTTGGTGGTAATGATCATCCATTAAAATAGAGAGCGGAATTGAGAGTAGTAATAGGAAAGTAAAAAAGAGCACCATTTTATGAGCTCTTGTTATAAAATTTCTATTCAACACAACAACACTTAACCTCTGAACAATAAAAATGGCTATGATCACATAATGCAAATGTGGAATCTCATCTAAATCATAAGAGCCCAGCAACATGGCGGCAATCCAGCAAAGCACTGAAAAAGAAATCAACAGTAAGATTGTTGCCAACGCCCTCCGAATCCTTATCATTTTCGCTGTTGCTTTATATAGATGATATGAGCACTCATTACTGCTTTTATTATACAAATATAGCACTCAATAAACTGTTGTTTGAGCTATCAATGAATTGTTCGACTTTTTGTTGAAGATGAGATTAATGAATTTGCGAATCCGTTCTGCAATTTATGTGCTGTTTTTCGCTTATATTTGTATAAAGTAGATGTTATAGTTGATACAAAAACCCAACAAAAAATGTCAAAAGATCAAGGCACGAAAGAAAATCCGTGGCAACTGCTGACTCCGCCAATGTCGTCGGATTATACGATGTACAAAGATGAAAAAGACGGCAAAGAGATCTTGGTTTGCACCGTTGGCAAAACCGTGTTGCATTACGATGCACGATGTCTCGCTGATCTTCACGCAATGCTGAAGAAGCACGGCGACTGGATGGATCTCGGGAGTGCCGACGAACAAAAACCCGCAAAAGATAACACCGTCGAAGCATGGGGTCGGAGCGAGAGTAATCCCGTTGGCGGTTGGTACGGTATGAAGAAAGGCTTACGCGGCAGATTCGGAATGTACATCCCACCGTTAATGGAAAAACTCGGTTTAGCCGAGCTCACCCACGAAGCCCGCGGAAATAAGATGCGAGCAAAGTAATTTTGAAAAAAAATTTACGTAATACTAATTCGAATGATTATCCGACGCAATGAATGACAAGCTAAAAGCCGTCCTTGGTCATGGCGCGATCATTGCGTTGTATTTTCTCATTCGTTTATTGACACTCGGCACCCATTCGGCAATATGGTACGAACTCGCGTTGCTTCCGATCTTCACCGGCTTATGGGCGGTATTTGGGTCGCCAAAGTCGAAAGGGTTCTCACTGCTGGTCGGAGTCGCCGCGTGGCTGGTGGTTGATATAACAAATTCTTTTTTTCTGATGAGTATGCTTCAGAATGCGGCTCCGAAGCAACATCAGGACTCTTCACTTTCCCTATGGATATTTCTTCTCCCATTTTTAGGCAGATGCTTTTTTATTGCCGTCGGTTTTATTCCTTCGATATTATTCCAATTTTTTATTTTGGCCCCACGAGCAAAATTACGGGATATGCAGGTCGCTAAAAATGCTGATACAAGTAGCTCCTATTGGAAAAATGAATAAGTATCTTTTACTACTCTGCATTTTGCTTGCCCAGACTTCATATGCCAATATGTCGTCGCCTATTCTGCGGGGCTCGATGCTTAGCTCTGCCTATTCGAGTAAAGACATTGATATTCTCAAGGAAAAGATCGTCATTACGATAAGTGAAGATTTCGACACTGCAAAGTACGATGTAGAGTATATCATCAAGAGTGACATCGAAGGTAAGCAGATGCCGCTTCTGTTTCATGCAATGAATTACAGTGAAAATTTTACGGTGATAGTTGATGGCAACCCTGTTTCGATCATTTCGTTGCCCGATAAATTCAAAACATTTCCGGATGGAGCGTTTAGCACGTTTATCAATTCATTTAATATTAATGCACCCGACCAAGACAAGCGATATTCTATTGCTATTGGCGACAAAGAAACCTATGAATTCACTCCGTATGATTTGAAATATTTCGAGGTTGATCTTGGCAAAGGGGAACATACGATCAGTGTACATTATAATGCATTCCCTACAGTTGACAAGAGTGATTGGATAAAGTCATATAGTTTCCACTATTCGCTCTCGCCCGCAAAGCAATGGCGTAGCTTTGGTACTCTTGATATAACCGTTAACAACTCTGCTCTTGCCAAAGAGCTAACAACAAATCTCAGCACACCAACAAGCGGTAATACTAAAGGTATCGCCCATTGGAGCTTCAATAAACTTCCTGATGACTTTATAGTGATCGGCTATAAGCCTCAAAAAAATCTGTTAATACGATCTATTATTGCATTTGGTCCAGCTGGCTTTACGATAATATTTATCATTCTCCTAAGCGGGCTACATATATATTTCATAAAAGACTATCGCCGAAAGAACGTTCAAAAGAAACGCTCTGCGGTTGTGATTATTGGAAGTATGCTTATTTCGTTTGCATTCTTTATTTTTTTCCTTTCTTCATTTTCGATGATTGATGCTATCATCGGTCAGGATGCTTCCGGAAGGCACGGATATGTTTTCTTGGTCATCATTTTCTACCCTCTCATCTGGGGTTTCTATTGGCTCATAATGGTTTCGGTCGATCATATGACCAGAGACAAACTTTTAGAAAATTCATAAGCAAGGTGAACAACACATAATAAAATGAGAAAAAAATCAGTTATTTTCAATAATATCTAAAAATGGAAATTCGCCTCATTAAAGAGTCAGATGCCGCAAATGCGCTTGAAATATACAAGCCGTATGTGCTTTCGACAGCTATCACTTTTGAATACGAAGTACCGAGTGTTGAAGTATTTTCTGAGCGCATTATAAATACAACTGCCGAGTTTCCGTGGTTGGTTTGTTACGATGGCGACCGCATGTTAGGCTATGCCTATGCAACAAAACATCGTTATCGTGACGCATATAATTGGTCGCCGGAGTCAACGATCTACGTCGCACCCGAGGCGCATGGCAAGGGTGTTGCACGAGTTCTCTATGAGACACTCTTCGCAACGCTCAAACTGCAAGGTTATATAAATTTGTTCGCAGGAGTGGTTGTCCCAAACCCAAAGAGCGAAAAATTTCATCGGTCAATGGGCTTCGAAGAAATTGGTATCTTCAAAAAGATCGGAAATAAACTTGGCGCCTGGCATGACAGCAAATGGTTTCAGCTACAACTTGCAGAACACACCATCAACCCACCTGCGCCAATGCCAATTGATAGTATTAAGGATTCGGAGGCTTTTAAGGAAATTATTCTCGTTTCAAATGCAAAATTGACAGCCCGCCATTGATAGTAAGCAAGAACGAGTAAGCTGAAAATTGATTGCTTCTTTGCAAACCTTCCGAGCAAATTTATTGTTCTGATTATGCTAAAATTTACACCCTGTAAGTTGTTATTTTTCAATCGTTTCTATAACTATCGTTGATGGCAAAAACTCAAGATTACGGCGCGCAAGATATTCAGATACTCAAAGGACTTGAGGCAGTTCGCAAACGTCCGGCGATGTATATTGGTGATGTAGGTCCGCGCGGGCTTCATCATTTGGTCTATGAGATCGTCGATAACTCGATCGACGAAGTGCTCGCTGGTTTTGCGACCGATATTACGATCACGCTCAACGATGACGGAAGCTGTACCGTCGTCGATAACGGACGCGGTATCCCGACCGGAATTCACCCGACCGAAAAAGTCTCGGCTCTGCAGGTCGTTATGACGGTGCTTCACGCCGGCGGAAAATTCGATAAGAACGTTTATAAAGTTTCGGGCGGTCTTCACGGCGTTGGTGCTTCGGTCGTGAATGCACTTTCGGCTTGGTGCGAAGTTGAAGTTCATCAGAACGGCGAGATCTTTTTCCAGCGCTATGAAAAAGGCGAACCGATGGACAAAGTTAAAGTCATCGGCAAAACAAAAAAGAACGGCACACAAACCACGTGGTTGCCTGACCCTGAGATCTTCAAGCAAGTGCAGACGATGCGCTTCGACTATCTTCGCGAGCGTATGATGGAGCTTTCGTTCTTGAACCCTCAAGTAACGATCACGCTGAAAGATGTTAATTCTAAAGAAGAAGAAGTTTTCCAAGCAAAAGGCGGCTTGCGCGATTTCGTGAAGCATACCGATCGCAATCGTATCTCGCTTCATAAACCGGTGTTCATCGAAGGTACGAAGGATAACACTCCGGTTGAAGTGTGCTTCGAATACACCGATGGTTACAACGAAAATCTTTTCAGCTACGTCAATAATATCAACACGCATGAAGGCGGTACGCACGTAGCAGGTTTCCGTAAGGCATTGACGCGCACGATGAATAATTGGGCGCAAAAAAATAATCTTATCAAGAGCGATAAAATTTCGCTCACCGGCGATGATTATCGCGAAGGTCTGACCGCTGTTATTAGTGTCAAAGTAGCAGAGCCACAGTTTGAGGGACAGACCAAAACCAAACTTGGTAATAGTGAGACGCAGTCTATCGTCGAAATGATCATGGGCGAGCAGATCTCTTCGTTCCTCGAAGAAAATCCTGCTGTCGGCAAACGTATCATCGACAAAGTTCTCCGCGCAGCAGAAGCTCGCGAAGCCGCTCGCAAGGCGAAAGATATGGTGCGCCGTAAGAATGCGCTCGAAAACTCTGCATTGCCAGGCAAGCTTGCCGATTGTTCGATCAACGATCCGGAGCATTGTGAAATTTATCTCGTCGAGGGTGACTCGGCAGGTGGTTCGGCAAAGCAAGCTCGCGATCGTCGCTTCCAAGCTATCTTACCACTCAAAGGAAAGATCTTGAACGTGCAAAAAGCGCGTTTACATAAAATGCTCGAGAACGAAGAGATCAGAAATATCTTCACCGCACTTGGCGTTGGCATTGGTGAGTCGCAAGATCTTACGAAAATGCGTTATGGTAAAGTGATTCTCATGGCCGATGCTGACATTGACGGTGCGCATATCCGCACGTTGATCTTGACATTGTTCTACAATCACATGCGCGACTTGATCGAGAACGGTAACGTCTATATAGCTCAACCGCCGCTCTACAAACTCAAAAAAGGCAAGCAAGAATTTTACGCCTACAACGACGAAGAGCGCGATGAGGTCATCAAGCGTTTCAAAGCCGCCAAGAAAGCAAAAGATGAGCCTGAAGAAGAGATAGTTGAAGAAGTAATCGGAGGCGAAGACGGTGTCGTTATGCCGATGAATCCTGATATGAAAGGCATCACGATCTCGCGCTTCAAAGGTCTCGGAGAAATGAACCCCGATCAATTGTGGTCAACCACGATGAACCCCGAAACGCGTACCCTACTTCGCGTCGGTATCGATAGTGCCGCCGCCGCAGCTGACATCTTCGAAACTCTCATGGGTGACAACGTAGAACCCCGCAGAGCTTTCATCGAAAAGAATGCAACATATGTGAGGAATTTGGATGTGTAATGAAGCCCATTATTATTTCTCAACATGCTCGATTAGGAATGATTCAGCGCGGTTGCTGAAACAGAAGTTTTAGAAACAGCGTCGGTTACTGAGAGAATTGATGCAAAGAACAATCGGTACCGTACGAGAAAATCTTTCCCTTACGGTACAATTTCTCCCGTAAACGGCAAGATATATTCCAAGAAAACAGTTGAGACAATAATTGTTGATGAACCCACAGCAATTACCGTTGTCACAGTATTAGTATATTATCACGACTAATAACGATGTAGATCCATTACGACCCATCAGTTGATGCACTCTACATTGAGTTGCATCAAGTCGAGCCCGGCTCTGTCGAAAGCCGTGAGCTGAGCAATGAGATCATTGCTGATTATACGGGGGATGGCAAACTCGCAGGAATCGAAATTCTGGATGCATCACAGTTCTTAGGAAAAGAAGACCTTCACAAAATTGTTTTTGAGGTTGCTCCAGCGTTGGCTGCTTAGGGATACGATCTTTCCAACGAAATTACATCTCGTCAAAACCTTTTGCAAAGTAGGCGACGAGGACATCGCACATTTGATCTTCGTCGGGTCCTTCGAAACTCAGTTCGAGCTCAGAGCCTTGCGCAGCAGCGAGCGTCATCACGCCGATGATCGACTTGCCGTTGATCTGAAAGCCGTCTTTGTTAATATAAAAATCGGATTGGAATTCACTTGCCAATTTTACGATCGCCGCCGCAGGACGCGTATGCAGCCCGGCGCGGTTCAGGATTGTTACGTTTCGTGTGATCACGTCTTAATGTTCTCTATGTAAAAGATATTCGCTAAAGTGTTGTAACGCTGTTCGTACCGCAGGATGTTCAATCTTTTCGAGTGCTGATCGTGCAATATTCGTATGATCGGCGATCATTTTTTTGCTTTCATCGATCACTCCAAGCTTTGTGAACAGTGTTCTGACGGGCACAATGTCATCCCACTTCGCTTGCTGGTGCAATATTCGTGTAAGCAGTAATTGCTCTGACTCAGAAACATTTGTAATTGATTCATACGCCCGCAAAAACAGGAACGTCCGTTTGCCTTCAATAATATCACCGCCGATCGACTTTCCGAACGATGCATTTTGCGAAGTGAGATCAAGCAGATCGTCTCGGAGTTGGAAAGCTAATCCCAAATGATGCGCAAATGATCTGAGTGGCTCGACATCCGTCATACCTGAAGCATATCCCCCAAGCACCGCCGCAAGTTCGATCATCTTTGCGCTCTTGAGGTCGATCATCCGAAAATAGTCTTCGGTCGAGACAGAATTATTTTTTTCAAATTCTTTATCGAGTGCTTGACCTTCACAGACATATCTGAAACCGTTCGCGAACTCGAGCATCATTTCCGATGCCCGATTATACTTCCCCGATGCAAGCGATGTTTCGGCAAGCGCGATCAGAACATCACCGGCGAGGATCGCGGTATTCAGATCATAAAGTTCGTGCAATGTTTTTTGTCCGCGCCGTGTCGCGGCGTTATCCATAATGTCATCATGGACAAGTGTAAACGTATGGAGCATCTCGACCGCCGCAGCTGCATCTATCCAATTAGCATCTGGCTGTTGAAGCGTGCAGAGATACGTTAGCGCAGGGCGAAGCCGTTTGCCGCCCGCTTCGATGATATAACGAACAGGGTCATAGAGCGATCTTGGCTCAGCAGGCACAAGCGACTGCAAATACGAATTGATCTCGTCTTGGGCAAACTTGATCTGCCCGGCAAATATATTTTTTTCGCTGTCAGCCAAAATTATGGAATTTGAAAGAGTGTTTGTCCTGAGAGATCGCCGATGGTCTTCGATCCGGTTAAGAGCATTGCCGTTTTTAATTGCATGATGAGCGTAGTAACATAATCTACGAGCAATTCTTCCCCACCTTCATAAAAAGCTTTCATTAATGGTTGGGCAATTCCGGCAAGATCGGCACCGAGGGTGATCGATTTCGCAATATCGACCCCCGAACGGATACCACCGCTGGCGATCAAACCAAACGTCATTGTCTGCTTTAATTCTTTCACTGCCCGAAGTGCTTCGACCGTCGGGATGCCCCAATCCCAAAAGGGATCGAGTGCGGCGCGTTCATTTTTCTTTTGGCGTAATATCTCAACCCCCGACCAACTTGTTCCGCCGGAGCCTGCAACGTCTATCACGCGCACGCCAACGTTAATAAGTCGTTCTGCGGTAGCCCGTGAAATTCCTGCCCCGACTTCTTTGACGATCACGGGAATCCTAAACTGATGACAAAGCGCATCGATAGCCGAAAGGACACCACGAAAATCTCGCGAACCTTCGGGCTGCATCAATTCTTGTAATGGATTGAGATGAACAATTATTCCATCAGCTTTGACGAGATCAATTATTTTTTTCAGTGAAGTGATCTTCCCTTTTGCGTGCAATGCTGCTATTTCCGCGCCGCCGATATTTGTAAAGATCAATCCGTGAGGATGCTCTTTTCGCACCACGGAAAAAGACTTGTGATACTGTTTGCTTTCGAGCGCTTGCCGTGCACTACCGATACCGATGGCAAGACCAAATTGTTTTGCCGTTCTTGCAAGCGCGGCATTGATCTTCTCAGCTTCGGCGTAACCACCAGTCATTGATGAGATCAAGATCGGTGCATCAAGCGGCTTCCCGAGAAAAGTCGTTGAGCTATCAACATCATCGAGCGACAACTCCGGCAAGGCGTTATGCTCGAAACGGAGCAAGTCGAATCCTGTTCGGATATCACGGTAACTTACATCTTCGGTCGCTACAAGCTCGACATGGTCGGCTTTTCGTGTGCTGATCTTGCTCGGCGAATCGGCGCTAAATCCCTTTTTTTTCTTCTTTGCCATAACAATAGGTTATTTTTGGGGTAAATTTACGATAAAATCTGTGCGATAGTTTGGGAACGGCATTCGCGCTGAATGGATTTAATATAGTACGATGTCAAAATTTCTCTACTCAACCGACAGTAATACGCCCCAGGGCGATGGTTCGAAACGCCTTAGCGAACGCTTTGGCATACCCGAACACGAAGTAAAAAAGCTTCTTTATGGCGAGCAAGCCCGCCCAAACCCAACCTTACCACCACAAGGAGTACCCGTAATGATTACCCCGCCCAAAGAGCGTAGCTACTGGAATCCGATTTCGGTACTCGGAGCCTTACTCGGCGTTATCGGCATACTGTCGTTAGTCGCCTTAATGATGGTGCTGATGAATCATCGTAGACCACCGTTCGGGGCGGAGTTCGGAATGAACCAACCGCCGCCAATGATGCGTAACGAAATACCACAGCCTGCACAGCCAATGCCGCCAACAGCAATGACCGATTCCTGCTGTAAAACGGATAAAACTCCGGCAACCGCTGACGCTCAACCAGAGCCCACACCCGAAGAGCAGATCCCAAAAGCAAAGCCACAACGCAAAGCTGTTCATAAAGCAACACCAAGCAAAGGCTTTGTGACTTCGAACAGTATGGAAGCCGAAGAACGTCTTGCCGAGCTTAAAGCCGACGGTAACGCAAAAGCAAAGATCAGTAGCCGTAAAAAAGACGGCGTGTTGATGTACGAAGTAAAATAATTGTTGTTTGTTTGTTGCACTGTGTATATTGCTCCTTAGTGACACCCAAGAACCAGAAATGCGCAACTTCTCTTCTTTGGTAGCGTGAGCCTTAAATAATGACTATAAAGAATAATTCTTTTTTCTTTGGGCTACTCATTGCCGTAGCCACCCTGTTCACATTTTCCAACGCCGAGGCAAAACGGTTGGAAAAACCGCGTGAGAAATTTGGCAATGACGGTTCGGTCTTGACCCTAAAGGTCGATAAGAATGCAATAATTTCTCAAGGCAAAACTTTCAAAGCGACGGTCCACTTTAAAGTTGGCAAAGGCTGGCATATTTACAGTTCGAAATCTTCTGAGTTAGCGGGTTTTCCGATGCTGGTGGGCATACCGCCTGAATTACAAAACATCTTTGAGTTTGTTGCTGTAACAGAGACAGGCAAGATCGTCTCGCATTTTGATTCGGACTTCAGTGAAACAACGTTATCCCACTATACCGACTTTGACGCGATCGTCACTGTCAAAGTTAAGGCAAATGCAAAAATTGGTGCAAATCCTTTTTTCCTTTACATAGATTATCAGACCTGTAATGAGAGCAATTGCCTCGCTCCATCGACGTATGCTGTTCCGATGCCATTCCTTGGCGAGAAACCCTTGACGCTGACGATCAAAGAAGGAAACGGAAAAGAAGATACTGTGGCGATACCACCAAAGAAAGATACAGTAGCTGCATCGATCACCACCGCGCCCCCTCCATCAAGTGTTTCGCAAGGCACTTCCGAAAGCCCGAGTATTTCCCCGACCAACGCGGCATCGGCCGAAGAACTTGCCAAACTTGCACATACTTCGATATGGCAATTCATTCTTGCGGCTATCGGTTTTGGGTTGCTTGCATTGGTTACGCCTTGCGTCTTCCCGATGATCCCGATCACCGTGAGCTTTTTTACAAAGCGTAATCAAGGCTCGCGAAAACACGCAGTCAAAGATGCAGTGTTCTATGCTGTCGGTATTATCGGCACATTCGTTGCGCTCGGCTTTTTACTTGCATTGATCTTGGGTCCATCAGGTATTAATAAATTTGCATCGAACCCACTGGTCAATGCTGGCATCGCGATCATTTTTATTGCATTCGCCCTGAATTTGTTCGGGCTGTTTGAACTTGGCATCCCTTCATCAGTAGTAACGAAGTTACACATGAAGGCGCACAACACCGAGAACAAAATTTTCTCTGTGATCTTGATGGGCTTTGTATTTTCGCTCACGAGCTTCACCTGCACCGTCCCGTTTGTCGGCACATTAATGGTTTCATTTTCACATGGCGATTGGTTCGTCCCATTGATCGGGATGACTGTCTTTGCCAGTGTGTTCGCATTACCATTTTTTCTTCTCGCACTCTTTCCGAGCGCGATGAAAGCATTGCCGAAAAGCGGTGGTTGGCTTAATAGTGTGAAAGTGGTTATGGGATTTCTCGAGATCGCCGCATCACTGAAATTTCTATCGAATATTGATCTTGTCTATAAATGGGGCTTCTTCACTCGTGACCTCGTGATCGCGGCTTGGGCGGCATTGATGATCATTACCACGTTGTATTTGCTTGGTCGCTTTCATTTGCCACACGATACACCATCTGAGCATATCGGACCCATCCGTGCCATCTTTTCTGTTGTGTTTTTAACAAGTGCAATATATCTCTTCACAGGGTTTGGTTCAAAGCCACTCGGGACACTTGATGCATTTCTTCCGCCAGCGGGATATACCGGGCAAGAAGGCGCACCGATCACTGCAGGAATATCAGCATCGGGCAACAGCAATAGCAATCAAGAAATTTGGCACCCAAGACTTCAAACAGCACTCGCCGAAGCGAAACGAACTGGCAAGAATGTTTTTGTTGATTTCACCGGTTATCAGTGTACGAATTGTCGGGCTATGGAGTCGACGATATTCAGACGTCAGGAAGTTGTTGATCTCTTTAAAGATTTCGTCTTAGCGAGATTATATTGTGATGATGGCACACCGCTCAATGATTCTAATCGTACGCTCGAAGAGGCACGTTTCAATACGATCGCGCAACCATATTACGTGATCATCTCACCGGATGACAAAGTGCTGGCGACCTTCCCGGGATATACCAAAGACCTCGCGGCATTCGTCGCATTTTTAAAGCCGAACGCAGTGATGGGAGCCTCAGCAAATAAACCACTCGCTGAAGCGCGATAAAAATCTTTACTTGCCTCCCCAACTCGGAGGCAAATTCTTTTCGATCTCGATACCTTCAAACGGTTTCGTACTCCGAGAGCCCGTCTGCTTGACCCACTGCGCCATCTTTGTAATACCTTCGGCAAATGGCACTTCATCATGAATGCCAAATATTTTTTTCGCCTTTTCGTGATCGCTCCAGGCATTAACCACTTCGTTTCGCGCCGGAAGATACTGAAGCTCGGCGGTGCTACCCATTGCTTTCATCACTTCGGTCGCTAATTGATTGACGGTGTAAACTGTGTCAGCGCCGATATTAAATATTTCGTTCTTTGCCGCTTCGAGCGTAGCACTTCGCGCGATATGAGGTGCAACGTCGGCAATGTGACTGAACGCGCGTTTCTGCTCCCCATCACCAAACAATGTGAGTGACTCACCTCGTAAGATCTGATTCATAAAAATACCGATGACGTTGCGATATTTGTCCCCCGTGTTTTGGCGCTCGCCATAGACATTGTGTGGACGAAAGACGACATAATCAAGACCAAACATTTCGTGAGAAGCTTTCAACTCCAGTTCGACGGCGTATTTCGCAATGCCATACGAATCTTCGGGTTGAGGCACAAGATCTTCACGCATCGGCAATTGATTGCGGCCATAGACAGCGATCGAACTCGTAAAAATAAAACGTTTAATGTCGTGCTTGACGGCTTCGTTGATCAAATTTACCGAGCCGATCACATTGTTGGTATAATTAAATCGCTTAATAAAATGCGAAAGACCTTCGGCAGCATAAGCCGCAAGATGAAAAATATAATCAAATTTGTAGTCGTTGAATATTGTTGCAAGCTTTGCATGGTCGGTGCAGCTCCCTTCGATAAAGATCGCTTTTGGGTTGACATTATCAACAAACCCACCCGAGAGGTCATCAAAGGCAACAACAGTGTGCCCGTCGGCAATCAGTGAATCGACAACATGCGATCCGATAAATCCGGCGGCGCCGGTAACAAGCGAAATTGGCATTAAATAATTGTTTGATGAATGAGAAATCTTAAAATCGAACACTACACGTTATCTGATATATCCCCGCTCCTTGAGTCCTTTGTTCTCGCGATAGCCTTTGTAATAATCAATAATACCGTAGATCATTGCCGTGGCACCACGAAAATTTTTCGCTCGAATGAGCGAGAGATAATAATACAATCTATACAATGGGTAAAACAACAAGTAGCGAAGTTTTACTAACCCATGGAAGTGGCGTGATGCAAACAAGAATGAATTGCGCGTTTGCATATACATATAGAACGCTGTTTCTTTGCCGAGCGGAGCGCTCTTGAAATTATGATAGATCAAGCTCCTCGGCTCGTACCAACAGACATAGCCGCGTTCACGAGCTCGCATACACCAATCCGACTCTTCCCAATAAATAAAATATTCTTTCGAGAGCATACCCATCGAACGCAAGAGATCGCCACGCATCAGCATTAAACAGCCCGAGGCGTACTCGGTGATCTCGGCAGTATCGTATTTCCCGGTGTCTTGCTCGAACACTCCAATATGATGATACCCGGTATGCCACTTTTGAAAAGCGCCGGCATACCAAATTATTTTATCTTGTCCATTGTATGACTGCGGATAAAAATAAATTTTCCCGCTGACAGCAGAAATATTATCACTCGTCAGCAAACGTTCTACCAGTGGCTCGAGATAACCAGGCGTGACAATCGTATCGTTATTGAGTAGTAACACATGGTCGCAATTATGCGACAATGAATATTCTATGCCGATATTATTTCCTCCGGTAAAGCCGGTGTTTTCATCGGAGCGAATATGTGTTACGTTCGGGAATTCGTCTCTTAGTCGGTAGCCTGTGCCGTCAACCGAACCGTTATCAACAACGATCACTTCGGTATTCGGATACGTCATTGTTTCGAGAGAACGCAGGCAACGCGCCGTATCATCATACGCGTTCAAATGCACCAGTACTATTCCTATGCGAGGATAAGTCGTCATTTAGATCTCACTATTATCTGATACGATCGAGAATATCAACAGCCATTTGATATTTTTTGAAAGGCGGCATGAGGTAAGCCCCATCGACTAATGATTTCGCATCGCGTAAAAATTCTACGCAGATCTCTATGCCTTCCGCACTCTGCTGGTCAGTGGTGTTGCGGCTCGCGAGGCGGTCATGTATCCATTGCGGGATGGTCATCCCGGGTACTTCATAGTGTAAAAAATCAGCATGGCGAACACTACGAAGTGGCAAAATACCAAGCATGATATGTGCTTTCTTTCGGAATGGCTTGATGTGTTCTAAAAATGTTTCGAGCGTCGAGAGTTCGAATATCGGTTGTGTAAAGATCACTTCACAACCTTCAGCAACTTTTTGTTCAAGACGGCTGATCTCAAGCTCCATATTATCTGAAACAGGATTGCAACCGCAAGCGATCATAAAGTGCGTTGTTCTCGCGCCTTCGCCCGTGATGGGATTGCCCATCAGATCGAGACCTGAGTTCATCGACTTGAGCGCACGGATCAAACCGATCGCATCAATATCATACACACTCGTTGCGTACGGAAAATCGCCGATCTGAGCGGGATCGCCGGTGACAGCAAGAATATTTTTGACACCGAGTAATTCTGCCCCGAGCAGTTCTGATTGCAAACCGACCATTGTTCTGTCGCGACAAGCAAGGTGGGTGATGACTTCGATCCCGCATTGTTGCTCGACGAGATGCGAAAGCATGATCGATGATACGCGAAGACGGGCACGTGCGCCATCAGAAATATTTACTGCATCGATCCCCGCCGAGGCAAGGAATGATGCGCCTTCGAACACGCTCGACATTTCAAGACCACGAGGAATATCAAGCTCGACGGTTGTAAGAAATTTCTTTCCGAGATTGTGCTTAAACTTCGAAAGCTGAGCCAGATCTTGCGAACCACTGACTTGCTCGTGCTTCACTTTAATAATTTCTGCTTTGGGTGCCGCCGCTTGCTTGCCTTTGATGACTTCGACAATTTTTTTGATATGCTCGGGCGATGCCCCGCCGCAAGCCCCGATAATACTCACACCAACATCAAGCAACCGCACGGCACTTTCAGCGACATATTCCGGAGTCGCATTATAGATGGCACGCCCATTGACAAGTGTCGGGATACCAATATCAGGTTGTGCAGAAAGCACGACATTCTCTAAGGCGAATGCTTTGACGATCTGGATCATCCGTTGCGGACCAACCGTGCCGTTGGTACCGATAACATCAACCCCAAGTTCGACAAGACGTTCAGCGATCTTGCGCGCATAATCTGTCGCAAGCAAAGCACCATCTTCAGGGAAAGTTTTTTGTGCGATGATCGGAAGGTGCGGTGCGATCTTTTTTGCGACTTCGATCGCGATCTCCAGTTCTCGTAATTCAATAAAACTTCTTAGAAGCAACACATCAGGACCACCATCGACCAATGCTTGTATTTGCTCTTCAAACGATGCACGAGCTTTTTCGACTGTTATTGAACCAAGCGGAGAAAGATATTTTCCGTGCGGACCAACAACAGCCGCAACGATCGATCTATTTTCAGCAGCAACACTACGCGCAAGCCAAACACCTTTGCGATTGATCTCATACATTTTTTGCCGAAGCCCGAAACGCTCGAGCGCGATCGGCGAAGCGTGCTCGGTATTGCTACAGAGAAGTTCGGCGCCTACTTTTGAAAACTCACGATGAGCGTGTTCGACCGCAAGCGGCTGACGAATATTATAGACTTCGATAGGTGTCTCGAGCACACCACGTCGCGCAAGCACCACCTCCATCGAACCATCGGTCACAATAGGATGCTCGTGTGCTGTTGTCAGTCGTTGTAAAAAAATATTCACTATGGGATGGCTAACTTTTGATTGACTGGCTGATGAGTGTGCTGGCGATACGAGCGATGGTCATAAACGACTCGGCACTTAGAGCCGCACCTCCGATGAGACCACCATCAATATCCGGCTGACTTAATAACTCTTCTGCATTAGTAGCATTCATACTACCTCCGTATTGAATGCACACTTTACTCGCTACTTCTGCATCATACAATGCTGCGATCTCGGAGCGAATATACGAATGTGAATCTTGTGCGATTTCCGGAGTCGCCGTTTTTCCGGTACCGATAGCCCAGACGGGTTCGTAAGCAATTGTCACTTGATGCATTTGCATTGCGGTCACATCACGCAGACAGCCGCGAAGCTGTTCGAGCAATACTTCAAACGTGCGCTGAAGCTCGCGTTCTTCATGAGTTTCGCCAACACAGAGAATTGGTTTTAAACCGTTACTGAGTGCCGCGAGTAATTTTTTATTAATGAATTCATTTGTCTCACCAAAGATCGCACGTCGTTCGGAGTGCCCGACTATCACATACGTACATCCTGCTTCGACCAGCATTCTTGTCGAAACTTCGCCGGTGAATGCGCCTTTTTGTTGATCGTGACAATTTTGTGCGCCGATAGCAATGCGCACACCGCGATCACTCAATAACGAATGCGCTAATGCGATCGAAGTAAAAGGCGGACACACGGCTATTTCAATATTCGAATACGAATCTTCATACCGTGGGACAATGCCACCGATAAGATTCATCGTCTCGTCGAGCGAGCCGTTCATTTTCCAATGACCACAGATAAATGTTCTTCTCATGCTTTTTCTAATTCTTCTTTGACCAACTCATTCAATAGCGTCGGATTTGCTTTGCCGCCCATGGCTTTCATAGTTTGCCCGACAAAAAATCCAAATAGATTTACTTTGCCGGATTTAT
>JBBRNY010000035.1:0-22319 GCA_038229915.1 Kapaibacterium sp. (SeqCode)
CTCATTGGTGCAACAACAGAGAACCCATCGTTCGAAGTTATTTCGCCACTGCTATCGCGCTCACGAGTCTATGTGCTCGAAGCCCTCGGCGAGGCGTCGCTTGATCGGGTGTTACAGAAAGCACTTACCGATGATATTGAGCTTCGGGACCAAAAAATTATGCTTGAGCCAAACGCCCGTGCCTCGCTCTTCGCATTATCGGGTGGCGATGCGAGAAAATTACTTTCAGCGTTGGAGCTTGCGGTGTCGATCACCACAAGAACCGACGGGCAACTGCTGATCACGCAAGAGATCATTGAGAATGCCTTTGGGAGAAAAGCATCTCGCTATGACAAAGGCGGTGAAATGCACTATGATATTATCAGTGCTTTTATCAAATCAATGCGCAACTCCGATCCGAACGCCGCAGTCTATTGGCTGGCGCGAATGATCGAAGCAGGCGAAGATCCTGAGTTTATTGCACGCCGAATGGTGATACTCGCTTCGGAAGATATTGGTAATGCCGACCCGATGGCACTCATTATGGCAACCAATTGCTGGACTGCGGTCACAGCAGTCGGGTGGCCAGAGTCACGAATTATTTTTTCACAGGTCGCTGTATATCTTGCCTCTGCTCCGAAGTCGAATGCATCATACGTGGCTATCAACGCGGCGATGGAGGATGCAAAAGCGAATCCGAATATGCCGGTGCCACTACATATCCGAAACGCACCGACTACATTAATGAAAGAACTCGGTTATGGCAAAGGCTACAAATACGCACATTCCGAAGAAAACGCTCACGCTGAGATGAATTGCTTGCCCGATGAGCTAAAAGAAAAAGTCTATTACAACCCCAGCGAGTATGGGCAAGAAAAAAAGATCGGCGAGAGGTTAAAAGAGATCGATCCTCTCAAATATAAATCATAATGACGAACCACCGTTACATATTGTTCTCTCAGCCGTAACTTTCAATCGAATGAAGTATTTCGCTTTTATAGCTATTGTATTATTCCCATTCTCATTATCTGCCCAGACAATGAGCGAAGCGGAGTTTATGCAAAAATTACGTTTGGCAAGTGTGTACGAAGGTACACGCGACATTCCGAACGCTCTTAGAGTCTATGAAGAACTCTATAAGATCTATCCGGAAAATAAAGAAGTCGGCGATGGGTATGTTCGGACATTATATGTGCTCAAACGATTTGCCGATCTCGATCAAGTGCTCACCGAAAGAGTCAAGCATGAACCCGTCAATAGTTTTGATCTCTATCTCCTCTTAGGCAAGACCCGTGCTCAATTGAATCACAAGTCCGATGCCCTTGAAGCATTCCACAAAGCAGAAAGTGCATCACCCGCCTCTGATCAATTCTCGGTGGTGATCGCAGTTGCAAATGCAATGATCGATGTGGGATATGACCAAGAAGCACTCACGATGTTACTCGAGCATCGCAAGAGTAGCGAGCATGCAGATTATTTTACTTCCGAGATAGCGAAGTTGCAATTTAAGATGGGTCATTACGATGACGGTACAACAGAATACTTATCATTGCTCCGTGAGGACGAACGAGGTTTAGCGACGATCCAGAGTCGCATAGCACAATTCACGGCTGATACGACGACACGTCGGACGATCATCAAAACAGTGATCTCGCACATCGACGTAAACACTGCAACCACAACAGAACTACGATTGCTCAGTTGGTGCTACGGTGAATTGAAAGATTATCCGAATGCACTAACTATTTTTCTTACCATTGATAAAAAAACAGCGGGCTCCGGCGCTTCGACAGCGGGTTTCGAGTTGGCGCAATTTGCCGAGCGTGCTCTTGCCGAAGGTGCTTACGAAACGGCAATGAAGGCGTACGACGAATCACTCAAGCGATTAGGTCCTGCCGACATTCGGAGTAATGCATATATTTTCCAGGTGCAACTTGGCTCTCTTAGGGCGCGACAAGCAATGGTCACACGCCAACGAACACCACCTGAAGGCGAAGTTCGCGATCTGATCAATAAATATAAATCTTTCGCTTCGAGTAGCATTCCGATCGACGTTGCAATAGGCTCGCTCACTCAAGCAGGCGAACTTGCATTTAAGCAGTTACGCGATCCTGCCGAAGCCGCGGTCATCTATGAGCAGATCATCAAACGCTCACCGTCGTTTGGCGAGCCGACGCGCAATGCGTATTTTACATTAGAAGAAATAGCGCTCTCACAAGGCGATCTCACAAAAGCGCAGTCGTATCTTTCGGATGTTGATCGTGTGCTCGACCGCCGCAATCGCTCCGATGATGCCGAGAACAGAAGACACGTACTCTTCGAACGCGCGCGACTCGAATATTTCGATGGGCGTTTCGACTCGTCACTTGCAAAACTTTCAACGGTGATGTCAGTACCAACGAGCGACTATGCAAATGATGCGATCGCATTGCATACACTTATTACCGAAAATTTGAACGGCTCGTCGGAGCAAGCAATGAAAGTATTTGCAAAAGCTGAATTGCTTTCGCTTGGTTCTGATCGTGATGGCGCTCTGACGCTATATCTTTCGATCAAACAAACATATCCAAAAGCAGAGATCGCCGATGAGGCAACACTTCGTGCCGCCGATCTTATGGTTACGATGGGAAAATGGAGCGAAGCACTTACGATGCTCGACCAAATGCAAGCACAAATGTCGGATAGCCCGTTGCTCGATAGAGCCGCACTGCGTGAAGCACAGATCACCGATGAGCAACTTGTTGCAAAAGACAAAGCACTAAAACTCTATAAAGATTTTCTTGCGAGATTTCCGAAGTCGCCATATACGACGGTTGTACGTCAGCGCGCTCGGACGCTCAGAGGCGATACGTTCTAAAACCTGAGGATGACACTTGCTTTCGGTTCGATGATCGTCTGTCTGGTGACGTGATCTGTTACCGGGTCACGAGTCCAACTCCAACGAGCGATCAGCGTGAGCGTGAGAAATCTAAATGGTTGGGCGCTCAGTCTTGCCCCAGCTTGCGTATTGTCATCAAAACCAAAATAGTCTCTCGGTCCGTCAATATTGCGTCGCTGATAATCTAATGCTCCGTAAAAAGTCCACCAAATGTTTGGGAATGTCACGCTAACCGTAAGAATATCATTGTGGCGAAGATTATCAAGATGCTTATAAGTTAGCCCTGCTTGCACAATATTTGAAAAATCGACATAGGCTCCGGCTTTGAATCCGTTACCATTGCCACCGCTCGTATCGGAAAGTTTTGTGGACTTGGTTAAATAATCATAAGGCGAAATATCATCGTTGAATCGTTCGCGTTCGTAAAAGCTATTGTAATAATTCGGAATAAATCGGTTGCGATAAAAATCGCGTTCGAGACGAAGATCAATAAAAGTAGTGGAGTCAACAAGAAAGCTGCTTCGTGCTCCGATGATCAGCCCGTCATTAAAATTGGAGATCCTCACGTAATCCCCATAGATCTTACCTTCAACTTTTTCACTTTGCCAGACCATCATCCCAAGATCAACGCCATAGATCGCAAACGGAGATTTGAGCTTTACCGAATCTTTGAGAATTGCCAGCGAATCACTGAGCTGATTTCCATTCAACACTTTAAAATCTCGAACGTATGGCTCGTGATTAGGGATAATGCGAGTAGCATTCGAATCAAAATCAAACGAAGCTGTTGCGCCGATCTCAACATTTCGGAAGAACCATAATTTCCCCAGGAGCGGAATCAGTTCGAACGGTCTTGCAAAACCGCGCCCCGCGATCAAACTTTTGTTGACAAGAACATCACTCGAAAGCGCCTCTGCGCCGGCAAACCCAAGATCGATCCTGCCGACAAACCCCACCCGACGTGCATCATACGAACTGTTGTTGGTATAATTATCGACGATCGTCCCATGACCAAGCGAGACATTATTGATGCCCCCGATGCGCGCATACAGATCTTCGCCCGGATGACCGATACGAATATAGTTGATCCAACGTAGAACATCGTAGGCCGTATTAAAATCTTCTTTTCGAAATTTCCCATCGGTGCCAAAACGCAGATTACCATCAATGCCGATGCCGAGAGTGCCCCAAAATTCATATTGTGGTTTTATTGCAATGAGCAAATACGGTTTGCCATTAAAGATGCTTGCCCCAAGTCCGCCGCCGAAACCGTTATATTTTTGGCTGGGGTCGGGTGCCGGGGTTGCTTTATCGCCAAGACTCTGACTATATACATTGCTTGCTCCGATTAATGTCAAGAGGAGAAAAACTAAAACGATGTGTTGTACAAGCTTTAACATACGATAGTAATCTCTCAAAGAAAGATCGCTCTGACGAGTATAACACTCATAATGACACTGATAATGTCCGCAAAGATCCCAGATAATGGCGCGTGGCGGGCTTTGCTTACGCCTACCGAGCCGAAGTACACAGCCAATACATAAAATGTAGTTTCATGCGAGCCCATCATCACGGCAGATAAATGCCCGATGAATGAATCAACGCCATGTGTTTTCATAAGGTCGGTCATTAGACCGAGCGAGCCTGAACCGGAAAGATTGCGGATGACTGCCAGAGGAAAAACTTCTGCCGGTATGCCGAGCGCATTGGTGAGTGGCGAAATAGCAAGCGTCAGATAGTCCATCGCGCCACTGGCTCGGAACATCCCGATCGCTATAAGCATCGCCACGAGATAAGGGATGATCTTTACGGCAGTCGTAAAACCATCTTTCGCACCTTCAACGAATTCTTCATACACTTTTACTTTCTTGAAAGCACCCGTCAAGACGATCACTAAAATAATGACCGGTACCGCAAGTGTCGAAAGTAGTTTGATGATCTCAACCATTGCTCTTGATCGGGTTTATCGGAAAGAACCGTTGGATGAAACGATTAAAAAGCACCGCGCAAGTGAGTGCGCTCACTGTTGCCAAAAAAGTTGGGACGATAATATCCGACGGGCTATGCGAACCAAGCGACACCCTGATCGCGATCACCGTTGCAGGGATGATCGTGATTGCACTCGTATTGATCGTCAAGAACATACACATCGCATTGGTCGCAACTCCGGTATTCGGATTGAGTTTGTTCAGCTCCTCCATTGCCTTCAGACCTAATGGAGTGGCAGCATTCGAAAGCCCGAGCATATTCGCTGCCATATTCGAAAGCATCGCACCCATTGCCGGGTGTTCAGGTGGAACATCGGGGAAGAGCCATACCATAATAGGTTTTGCCATTTTCGCGAGCAACGTGACCAAGCCTGCCGCCTCGGCGATCTTCATTATCCCGAGCCACAATGCCATCACGCCGATCAAACCTAATGCAATGTTCACGGCTGTTTCTGCGGTCTTGAGCAAACCTTCGTTCACCACTTTTGCAAGGATGCGAAACTTCACCGGCTCTGGTGTAAAGAGTATATTCCCTTCGCGAATCGCGATCTGCCCGACGATCTTCTTCTCATCACCTTGTCCTGTTGCTAGGTCTTGCCAAAGAGGAATTTTGTCTTGCGGCAACGCAAATGATGCACCCAAAGCGATCTTGTTATTTACAAGATAGTCTATTGCGAGATGTATCGTGTCAGGAAGCGTTGGCTTAATTTCGCTCGAGTCGTAAAATTGAGCGAGTGTCGTACGAGGCAGAGAAACTCTCGCTGTAAAATGCCCGGGGCTGGTTTCGAAGGTCGTATCGCTTCGGAAAGCGAGTGCCGCGTCGTTACGAAATCTATCTGACGACAGCTCGCTAAGATCTCTTCCGCCGGCAACAGCCAGCGCGATCACGATAAGCCCGAGCCATATCCAATTAAGCATAGACGAATTTACGAACGATCTCGACCCTTCTTCCAAATAGGAGTAATTTCATAGCCTTTCTTCCTCAGAAGATTGATGACTCCTTCGGTGCCGGGAAGGTGTAATGCACCGACGGCAACGAATATCGTTTTGCGCTGGGCTATAGAATCAATTCGATCTGCCATTCGGTGGTTGCGATCGAGAATGAGCGCTTTATTAAAGGTGTTCGAAAGCTCGCCGTGTTTATAGAACGAATAGAGCGAATCGAGATCGCCATTCTTGTAAACATCAAGCAGGTCTTCGAGTGGCTCGGCTGTTGTGGTGTCAGGGTAGAGCGTTTCGTCGAGCAGCATTTTTGCTTGCTCTTGCAACGGAATAATATCAATGGCATTGAGCTGTTCGGCGATAGTTTCGATACCGATCAATTCTTTATGCGATTCTTTGGCGCGCTTCATCAAAAATTCATCGAGGAAATCAGAATAATCACTTTCAGCCCCAGTTGTTTGCATCACACCCATCAGAAACATCGGCTTGACCGATGAAAACATCGAAAGCTCGACGCTGAATGAATCGCGCATCATCTGTTCAAGTTTTATATACTCCTGGGGCGAGATGAGCATCTGCAATGTTGTATCTCCGCGCATCTGAAGCTTGCCAAGAAGCGAGAATGGATCGATCTCATCCAATTTTATCTCCATCCCGAATGCGCTGCATTGCTTGATGTATGGAATGACCAACGATTTGAACGTGAAAGCACGTTTGTCATACGAATGGACAGTGCCATAGAGATACGAAGGTTTTTTTAAGTGATTGCCACTGATCTTCCACAGCAAAGACGATGTCTTGTTATGAGCCGATACCGTACTGCCCGTGATGAGAATAACGAGGGCGAGTACGTTTAGAAAAAAACCGATCTTTGTAGCTCTTCTGTTCATTTATATCAATATGATTACCTATACAATCATTTAAAGCGCGGATTTGTTTTATAAATCTTATGAACTTACAAGCCTACGAATCAGCCCATTCGGCACTCGCATTGCTCGATGCTTCGGCATTAACCGGCAGAATATTTGCACGCGGCGCCGACGCGCTCGATCTGCTCCACCGAATGAGTACCAACGACTTAACGCCACTCTTCGGCAAACCGGGTATGGGTGCGCAAACACTATTGACTACCGAAAAAGGCAGAATAGTTGATCTGCTGACTGTTATTGCAGAAGCTGATCGTGCCTTGCTTGTCACCAGTCGCGGCACTGAGCAACGCGTGATCGACTGGCTCGAGAAGTTTGTGATAATGGAAGATGCAACGTTTGTTAATGCGACTGCCGAGATTTCTCAGCTTCTGATATTTGGTCAATCGGCACTGGGCTATCTGAGTTTTGAAACTGGTGCTGATCTGATCGCTCTCGAAAATTTTCATTCGCTTGAGGTGACTATCGGTTCGATAGCCGTTCGATTGCAAAAAAGTTATCGTATCATCGAAAGCGGATTCTCTCTGTTTTGCGACGCAAAAGACACCGAAGCATTGATGATCTATCTGAGCGAAGGCATTGAGTCGCTTGGTGGGGCTGTTATTGATCCCGATACATTTGATGTCCTTCGTATCGAAGCTGGGATACCAATAGCACCAAACGAACTCAACGAAAAACACAACCCACTCGAAACATCGCTTGTTCACGCGGTCAGTTTTACAAAAGGCTGTTATATTGGGCAAGAAGTGATCGCACGGCTTGATAGTTATGATAAAGTCCAACGCCACATGATGGGTGTGCAGCTGGCGAATCAAATTGATAGTACTGAGACTCCGATAAAAGTGCTATCGGCAGACGGAACAGAGATCGGCGAAGTGACTTCGCTTACCTGCAGCCCAAAACTTTCAACAAGCATCGGCATTGCGTTCATCAAGACGGCGTTTGCCAATCCGAACAGTGCTGTTGTTGTCAATGGTACTTCGGCGCAGTTAATAAAACTTCCATTCGAAACAGAATCTTAATTTGCGGAGCCTCGTATAGCAGTTATGTCAACTTTTGAATTACCGATCGTCTCTGAACAAAGTGGGAATGTGACCGTCGAAGCATTTCTTTCGAGCGAATCTACTTCGCAAGAGGTGGTGCGCCGCATTCACGAGTTAAAAACAAAGCTGAAAGATAAAGTGGTGATACTTGGTCATCACTATCAGCGCGATGATATTATTCAGTTTGCCGATCGCACCGGCGATTCGTTCGAGCTTGCACGGTTTGCTGCCACATTGTCAGACCGCGACTTTATTATTTTTTGCGGAGTTCATTTTATGGCAGAGACTGCCGATGTCCTCTCGGGAAAAAATCAGCAAGTGATCTTACCTGACCTTAAAGCAGGATGTTCGATGAGCGATATGGCGCGAAGCGAACAAGTCTTCGATGCATGGGATGCGTTGAGCGAAGTCATGGATACGGCAAAGATCTGTCCGATCACGTATATGAATTCGAGTGCGGCGATCAAAGCATTTTGTGGCGAGCACGGTGGGGCGGTCTCGACGAGCTCAAATAATAAATTGATCTTCGATTGGGCATTCAAGCAAGGTTTTGAAAAGATCTTTTTCTTTCCCGATCAGCATCTCGGTCGCAACACGGCGTTCTATCAAATGGGTATTCCGCTCGATCAAATTGTATTGTTCGACCAAACAAAAGGCGGACTCGGCGGTTTGAGCAAAGAACAGATCGCCAATGCAAAAGTGATCTTATGGCGCGGGCATTGCTCGGTACATCAACACTTCCAACCGTCGCATCCTGATATTATGCGCTCGCTCTATCCGGGGATAAAAGTGATCGTGCATCCTGAGTGCAGTTTTGAAGTTGTGCAAAAAGCTGATCTTGTAGGCTCGACATCATTTATCGTAAATACCATTGCTAATGCCGAAGCTGGCTCATCATTTGCAGTTGGTACCGAACATCATTTAGTCAATCGCCTGAAGCAAGAACATCCCGATAAATTTGTGACGACACTCGCACCTTATGCTTGCGAATGTTCAACGATGTATCGCATCTCGCCCGAAGCGTTGCTTGGTATTCTTGAGGGGATCGATAACGGTATTGTCAAGAATAGAATAATCGTTGACAGTGCAGATGCCGAATGGGCACGCGTAGCATTACAGAGAATGTTGGATATAACGAGCGCACCTGTTTAATTTTGCATCGAATTCCATAACACTCTCTTAATAAACTTGCGGAACAGACTTTTGTGCTTACGAGTTAGTATTTATAGGACAGGAGACCTCAATAAATTTGAAAGAATCATTCCAGCATTTTGAAACGCATACCCAGCGGGAAAAGGCAGCTATTGCCTGTATCATTCGCTCAACCAAAGCGCAAGCCCGCGCCGAAGCCACCGATCATTTAGACGAACTCGAACGCCTTGCCGATACCGCAGGCGCAGATGTTTTGCTACGTATGACGCAAGAACGCCCATTGCCCGACGGTGCGATGTATCTTGGCAAAGGTAAGGTCGAAGAATTAAAGCAACACGTCGAGATGCTCGAGTTACAACTCGTCATTTTCGATGACGAACTCTCTCCGGTGCAAGTGCGTAATCTCGAAAAAGAGCTTGGCATAAAAGTGCTCGATCGTCCCGGTCTTATTCTCGATATTTTTGCCTCACGTGCACGTACTCGCGAAGCAAAAACACAGATCGAACTGGCACAGCTTGAGTATTTCTTACCGAGACTCACCCGCCAGTGGACTCACTTATCGAAGCAATATGGCGGTATCGGCACCAAAGGTCCTGGTGAGACGCAGATCGAAACCGATCGTCGATTGATCAATACTCGTATCTCGAAACTCAAAGAAAAACTCGAACTCATCAAACGTCAGCACGAGATCCGTCGTGAAGGACGCAGCGACGAACTTGCACGCGTCGCGCTTGTCGGCTATACGAATGCCGGAAAATCTTCTCTCTTGAATGTGCTTGCATCATCAGAAGTATTTGTAGAAGATCGTCTTTTCGCAACGCTCGACGCGACGACGCGCTCGGTGACCCTTTCTAATGGGCAGAATATTTTAACGACAGATACTGTAGGCTTTATCCGCAAACTTCCGCCGAAGCTTGTCGCCTCATTTCGTACGACACTCGAAGAAGTCGAAGAAGCCGATATTCTATTGCACGTCGTCGATGCCGGATCGAAAGACATCGAAGAGCACATCGCTGTCGTAAAAGCAACTCTTGAAGACTTGAAAGTTGCCGATAAACCAACGATTCTTGTATTCAACAAAACCGATCTTGTTCCGAAAGAAGAACGCTATAAGATCGAAGATCTGGCGAGCAACTATCCTCATTCGGTCTTTATCAGTGCTCAGCATGGGTACGGAATTACGACGCTTAAAGATGAGATCATTACTATCTTGACGGAGTCGTCGAGTGAAATGATCGTCGAAGTGCCGATGAATCATTACGAAATAGCATCGAAGCTTCACGAGATAGCCGAAGTCAAAGAGCGCAAATATACTGAGAACTCGGTATTACTAAAACTCTTGGTTCATCGCAGAAATCTTTCGCGTGTCGAGCGCCTCTTAGCATTGGCAGCATAATTTGACCTGAGTATTTCCATAGATTGGCACACTTTTTGTAACAGTTTAGGATATTGATAGACCCTGAACTGTTATGAAAACACTCCTCATTACCGGCATCCTGTTCGTAAGCGGCATTTCTGCCGCTGTCATATTTCAAAACAACGAGATCCAAGAATCACACGCACTCTCGCAACGATTTGCGACTAATCATATCATCGATAGTCTCAAGCGAGAGATCAAATTCGGACCTAAACCATTTTGTGTGCTCCATCCTAAAGCAGAGAGAACTGTAAAATCAAATGATAGTATCATGCGCTATTATAGTCATTTCACTATTGGGGAAATTCGAGAAATTAAGGAAGGGATAATCGAGAATGTAGCTCTTAAGGGTTGGCTTGATACATTAGTGAGCTATAAAGACTCACTACATTTTGCGATGACTGGCAATCATGAGCTTTCTAATGATGATTAAGTGGTAGCCGGTGTTTTACCGTATATTATGGTAAAATTTACAGGCACCATTTCGATCGATGGAAATAGTTAGCATTCTTCTTGCACTCTTGGTTGGGGTATTGATATTCTTGCTTTTAAACAAAAGCAAATCACAAACCAATGACCCCGAACTCCAACAAAAAAACACGACGCTCATCGAGAGAGTACAATCGCTCGAGCGCGATAAAATAAAACTTGCATCCGATCTGGAAGCTTCTCGCATTCAGTCACAGAGCTATTCACAAGAGCTTGCCGCAACGAAGGCGACGTTAGCAGCGGAGCGTGAAAGTGCGCAGAAGAGATTGCAAATGATCGAAACTCAAAATCTTGACTTCTCCGGACGTCTTGAATCTACTCGTGCTGAGCTGACAGACCACAAAAGTAAACTTTCACAACTGCAGGCATTCCTGAGTGCCGAGCAAGACAAATACGAGAAGCTGCATCAGGATACAGAGCAAACAAGGCAAAATTTATTTAAGGAATTCGAGAACCTTGCCAATCGTATTCTCGAAGAGAAATCAGAGAAGTTTACGAAGCTCAACCAGGCAAACCTCAATGATATTCTTTTGCCGCTCAAAACAAAAATTACTGAATTCGAGCAGAAGGTTGATTCAACCTATCGGACAGAAGCGGCCGAACGCAATACACTTCGCGGAGAGATAAAAAATCTTGTTGAGCTGAACCAACAGATCGGCAGAGATGCTGTTAATCTTACTCGTGCGCTCAAAGGCGATTCGCAAAAGCAAGGAAATTGGGGCGAGCTCATCCTTGAGAAAGTATTAGAATTTTCGGGACTCAGAAAAGGCGAAGAATATAAAACGCAGGAAAGTTTTACGGGCGATGATGGCAGACAACGACCCGATGTGATCGTTTATCTTCCTGAAAATAAGCATATTATCATTGATGCGAAAGTATCACTCGTCGCATACGAACGCTACGTCAGCTCTGAGATAGACGCTGATCGGAAGCAAGCGTTGGTCGAACATATTTCGTCAGTGCGGAGCCATATCAAAGGTCTTGCCGAACGCAATTATCAGGCCATCAGTGGTTTGAACCAGCCCGATTTTGTGCTCTTGTTTATCCCGATCGAATCATCATTCGGGCTTGCCGTTCAATCGGATAATGATCTCTTCGCATTCGCATGGGATAAAAAAGTAGTTATCGTTAGCCCATCGACGTTGCTTGCAACGCTCCGAACGATCTCCTCGGTATGGAAGCAAGAACGACAAACAAAAAATGCGATCGAGATCGCTGATCGCGCCGGAAAGATGTACGACAAGTTTGTTGGTTTTATGGATGACCTTCAAAGTGTAGGTAAAAAAATTGAAGAGTCTAAAAAGGTCTATGACGGGGCAATGAATAAATTCTCCGAAGGTTCGGGGAATGTGATCCGACAAGCTGAGCAGTTAAAAGAATTAGGCGCAAAAGCGTCAAAGCAATTTCCACAAATGTTGCTTGATCGAGCAGAGTGAGCAATACGATCGAAACCCCTAAGAAAAAAAACTTGGTTCTGCTCTATGTAATGGCAGTTGGTTATACCATTTTAGGGATCAACCATTTTGTGAACCCGGGTTTCTACGAACCCATCATGCCGCCGTATATACCGATGCATTTACTAATGATCTACATTAGTGGTGTGGCAGAAATACTCTGTGGGATATTCTTACTCCCGAAAGTAACGAGAAAAATTGCTGCTTGGGCACTGGTATTGCTTCTGGTCGTGATCTTCCCGGCAAATATCCAGATGGCGATCAATGATGCAAACAGAAATGATCCGGATCTTTGGATAGCATTGGTCAGATTGCCGTTGCAATTACCTTTGATCTGGGCTGCGTGGAGATATACCAAATAAAAACGCCACTGAGAATTCTCGTTCTCAATGGCGCTTAAAAAAACGAATCAACAGTTAGTGTGCTTTACTACCCAAACGGTCTAAACGCATTGATTTCGTGCGTTTCTTTGGGTTGACCAACCCGACAAAATAATTGCGGAAGATATAGCTCCAAAATCCGCTTTCGTTTAACGAAGGATCAATAAGGTGCTCGATCTTTTTATGTGCCTCTGGTAAGTCGCTCCAATGGATGCTTGCGCGAATATGATGGATGGTGTGATAACCATTGTTAAAAAGAAATTGATTGGTAAGTCCGAGAAAATTACGTGAGTGGCTGTACTCCGATTCTTCGTCGGCGTGTACGTGCTGTACGTAATTGAAGATCATAATCGCATAGAGCGCAACTTGATGCGGAATGATAATAAAGAGCAACGCTTTGCGCCAATCGAGTATCAACATTGCCGCAAGATAAATACCAAGCGCAACATACTGCATCAGATATAAAAAGAAATCAGTACGATTGGTTTGGCGTAGTTCACGCAAATACGCATAGATCGGGGTTTGCTGAAAATAACTGCTGATCGGGGGATATGTTATCAACGTCAGTAAACTATTTTTTTCGCTATAACGATACGTGAGAGTATAATCACCTTCTTTATTATTGAGCTTGTGATGATTTTTGTTGTGCGTTGGTATCCACCCGAATGCCGGGAAACCATAAAATAAGGTCAGCCAATAATCGGTTACCGTATTCATAAATTTCGTTTTCCACATCCCGACGTGATTATGGTTGTGGGCGATCACCGCTGTTGCAACAGCGAGATACAGACTCAATAGAAACAAGAAAATATTGAAGCTCGGCAACTGCCATTGGATAATGAGCGTAGCCGTCGTCGCTATCATATAGATAATAGTGCGGATATCGGCGCGATTTTTTAACATTTGGGTACTCGTATAATAATAAAACAATTATATCATTCCATCGCCGCTCTATTATGGTGGGGTAATGCCCGGCACTGAATGTAATAGTATAACGAATAGGCTCGGAATGTCGTTTCGTTCGACTCCCGGTCTAAGTTTGTGATTATTGACGTGTGCCCCAAACACATATTATACAATCAATTATGGTTGTATCTTACGCGGCTTTCTTTTCATCACTATGGAAGAGAAGCGGCTGTGCCAACCCCTCGACAGAATCTCGGGTAACGACACATCTTTCGAGGTGAGTGTCATCGGGTAACGAGAACATCAGATCGGTGAGGACTTTTTCCATAATCGAACGCAATGCTCGTGCGCCGGTCCCGCGACGGAGGGCTTCATCGATGATGGCATCGAGCGCATCTTTGCTAAATTCGAGATCGACACCTTCCATCGCAAACAATTTGCGATATTGTTTTACCAGAGCATTTTTCGGCTCGGTCAATATCTGCAAAAGCATTTCTTTTGAAAGACCATCGAGTGTGGCAAAAACAGGCAAGCGGCCAATAAGCTCAGGGATAAAACCAAATTTCAGTAGGTCCTCTTGTTGAACATATCGATAGGGATTCAAATGCTGCTCGTCCTTTTTTTCGGGGAAGAGTGCACCGAACCCGATCGGGCTTTGGTGGATTCGTTTAAGGATGATCTTCTCAAGTCCGTCAAACGCACCACCGGCAATAAAAAGAATATGCTTCGTATTGACATAGACCAGTGGCTGCTCGGGATGTTTTCTTCCGCCCTTTGGCGGAACACCGGCGACAGTACCTTCGAGTAATTTTAAGAGACCCTGCTGTACGCCTTCGCCTGATACATCACGAGTGATAGAAGCACTATCGCTTTTGCGAGAAATTTTATCAACCTCATCAAGATAAACAATTCCGCGCTCGGCGCGAGCGACGTCATAATCTGCAGCTTGAAGTAGCGCCGACATGATCGACTCGACATCATCGCCAACATACCCGGCTTCGGTAAGTGTTGTTGCATCGGCAACAGCAAACGGCACATCCAAGATGCGAGCAAGTGTACGAGCAAGTAGTGTTTTGCCGGTGCCGGTTGGTCCGAGCATCAGAATATTTGCTTTCTCGATCTCGGTGTCTTCAAAACCTTCTACGCCGACGATCGTCTCAGACTCGATACGCTTAAAATGATTATAGACTGCAACCGAAAGAATTTTCTTTGCTTCGTCCTGCCCGATCACATACTCATCAAGAGCTTTTTTGATCGAACGTGGTGTGAAGCTCGAAGCGCCGGCTTTCCGAACATTGGAATGGGTTGTATATTGCGGCAAATGCGCACGGAGCAGATCAATATTGCCTGCCGAACAAATATCACAGATATATGCATCGCCATAAGGGGCACTGATGAGCGTCGCGACTTCGTCGGCACCACGAAAACAAAACGAACAGCGCGGCATTGGCGGCTCGGAGGTGCCACTGCCGTTTTCTGATTGATTCTTGGGTTTGCGGCTGCGTGGCTTTTTTTCGTCCATATTATCGTGTTATCGTGATGATTTATAGTTATCTTTAGAACAGAATGGCGTTCCAAATAGGTCACTTCGAGGAAGTTGTTAGCACAGTCTATAGTAAATACTTATTCAAGAGCTTTATATTGCTTTTTAAATCTCCCTAATGGGGCAACAACGGTCTTATGTCCCATCAGATCATAAAACAAGACGAGGACATAATCGTAGTTCATAAAGTATCTATAGATATCGCTTGATTTGCGCGTTTCTTTATTAAAGCTATACCCACCGATGATACGAGCGGTGCAAAACTCTGAATTGACATTCTCAAATTTAAGATGCACGCGTTGGTCTTTTGCTATTGCAAGATCGCGCTTTCCATTTATTATTGTATCATTTGCAAACGCGATATAGATTCCTTGGTTCGTATCTGTAATACCGCCCGGAACAATGACTGAAATAAAATCCGGACGCTCCATCTTTGTTTTTTTGGAAACGGTAAGCGTGACGTAGCTGATCTTGTCCATATTTTTATACGGCATATCCAGAAACATCAACTCCCCGTCGGGCTGAGGTTGTATTTCCCACGTAGAAAGTTTGATAGCCGAGTCGGCAAGTGCTTTCGCAGAAGGGGCAGAAGAACCTTGAGCAGCAACCGCAGTAACGCCAACCACGCACGAAAACAATACCAGAAGAATAATACGCATAGTATTTAATACCAATTTATCACTACAAATATCAACAACTGTTTGGTTCTAATAGATCGTAAAAATGTAACGGGATTAGGTGTAGGGATTTAAGTGTTTGTATCAACTCAGGACTAATATTTTACGATGCATCATATTCCATTTACATTATACTCAGGCGCCGGCAATGAATTTGTCGTGATTGATGCGTTCCATCAACCACAGATCTTTGGGACGATAAAACTGAAAGCACTTGCACAAACGGTCTGTGACCGCAACGGTATCATCGGCTCTGACGGAATGATCGTGCTGGCACGAAGCCCAAGGGCTCCTTTTTTAATGAACTTCTATAATCCTGACGGGAGTTTTGGTGCGCTGTGCGGCAACGGTGCGCGGTGCGCCGTGCAAGCCGCCGAAGATTTCAAGATCGTCGAGACCGCGGCTACTTCGTTCGAAGTGCTCGAGCAGATCGTCCGTGCCGAGCGCCCGACACCCGAAGCATTACGAGTCTATTACAGCGACCCTAAAAAGATCAAACTGAAATTTAAACTTGCTGTAAAAGGCGAGTTAGTAACGTCAAGTTATGTCGATCTTGGCTCACAGCACGGGGTGATCTTCTTTGATGAATTTGAAAAAGTTGCCGGAGCATCGATCGAGACATTTGATATTACTCGTTTTGGCAAGGAAGTACGCCGCCACGCGGATTTCGAGCCCAACGGAGTAAATGCAAATTTTGCAGAGGTACGCACCGATGAGATCGGCGAGTATCTTCGTATCCGCACGTTCGAGCGTGGTGTCGAAGGCGAGACCCTTGCCTGCGGTACGGGTTGTATGAGCACGGCGATCGCGGCTGTCGGGCTGAAAAAAGTCTCGGCTTTACCTGTACGTTTATTAACCCAAAGTGGTGAATTTGTCAAGGTAGGCTTTACTATGACAGAAAACCGCGTGCACGATCTGTGGCTTGAAGGTGGAGTTACCAAAGGGAAGAGTGGGGTTATTACAGTGTGAGGAGAGCTTTGGCAGTATATTTGTACTACGATATACCACGATATTCACTATCATCCTAAACTACATATGAACCGCTTAAAGATCATTTTTTCTACCCTCGTATTGAGCGCAGTCTTGATCGGATCTGTTTCCGAGTCATTTGCGCAAGAATTTCAGCAGCCGTATAAACACATTGAAATTGGTGGCTTCGGTACCGGCGGGCTTTCTATCTTTCAAGGCAATGTCCCGGATGGTGCCAAAACAGATGTACAAGCAGCCTATACCTTTGCGCTTCTCGGAAGTGTTATGCTCGATCCGCAGTTTGGTTTTGCTATTGCGCTCGGATATGAATCCCGCGGTGTGTATTTCCACAAAGAAAGTAAAGATGAGCCGAATGAAACGATCAAACTTGGCTATATTTCTTTTCAGCCGAGCATTCGTTTCAAAAGCTTTTTACTGGGTGTAAATATTGGCATTCCTGCAAGTGGCTCTGTAAAATATACACCTGGCAGCCCGTTGCCGAGTTTTGAAAATGATATCAACAAAGATTCTTTAGTAACGAATATTGATATTCGTGCTTCAGGGTTGTTGCCGATCGTAGAAAACGATAACGGTAATCTCTATTTCCTAATTCAGGCTTCATATTCGATCAGCGATGCCCTCGGAAAAAATGGATTCATCATCCCGTTCCAATCAGATCTTACGGCTGTCAATAAAAGCAGCCCGATCCCTTCACTCCAGATCGGCTTATCGTATTTGCTTTCGCCGGGCGGAAAGAAGTAAAACTATTTAATGAGTTTTTTAAAAAGACGAATTCTTCGGAGTTCGTCTTTTTTTTATGTCGATAAAAAATCTACTGCCATCTCGGCAACACGTTCGGGGTAGAATTCCATCACGATATGTTCGGTGTTCGGGAAGATCGAAAGCTCGCTGTTGGGGATCACCCGTTTCATTGCTATTGGAATATCAACAGGGAAGAATAGGTCGCGATCACCATGGATGATCAATGTCGGAGCTTGTATCTCAGCAAGGGTTTCGACCGCTATATTAATATCACACTCCGGAAGCCGAAAATCATAAAATGCTTTTGCAAGTGTTGGTCCGTATTCAGCGCCATATATCTCATTTGCCTCTGCGTAATAGGCTTTTAGTTTATCACTTAATAATTCAGGTGATCTGTAAAATCGTCGTGAGGTTTCGGGAATTCGATATGTGCCGGAATCGAGCACCATTCGCTCGACCAAGTTCGGTGTGTAACGAGCGACACGTAGCATCGTCATTGCGCCGGAGCTTGCGGCGAGAAATTTTGCACGATCAAGACCAAGCGTCCCGCAGAGCTCAATAATATCTCTCGAAAATTGTTCTTTCGTCCAGTTGTTCGAAGGGTTGCTCGAGCGTCCGTGACCACGAAGATCGACAAGGTAGCATTTGAATTGTTTGGTTAGTATCGGTAAGAGCGAAGCAAAACGTGTACGAGCGTTCGCGCTAAAGTTGTGCAAGCACACCAGCGGCTCACCCGAGCCATGAGTTTCATAGTAGAGTTCGGCGTCGGAAACAGATACGGTCTCGCCCAGCCAATGTTCACGTTTCATAATGATGATAACGATACGCGAACGAAGTTTATCTCATTGCGTTCTTATTCTCAGAATTATCCTATTTAGATCACGCTATGAAAAAGATATTTTTTGCTTCGGTACTTGTATTAGCTTTTGTCAATGTTGCTCTTGCCACAGTCTTTCAAGTAGGTCCTACTCGTCAGTATCTTTCGCCAAGTGCAGTGATGGGATTAGTCCAAGATGGCGATGTTGTCGAGATCGATGCCGGGCTTTATAGTGGTGATGTCGGAACGTGGACTAAAAATGATTTAGTCATTCGTGGGGTGGATGACCAATACGCACATCTTGATGCAGGCGGAAAAAATGCATCAGGGAAGGGCATTTGGGTGATCACCGGTAATAATACTACTATCGAGAACATCGAATTTTCAGGGGCTACAGTCGCCGATCACAACGGTGCGGGCATCCGCCAAGAAGGAGAGAATCTTACGGTCAAGCATTGCTACTTCCATGATAACGAAGATGGGATCCTTGCTGGAGATAATGCGAACAGTGATATTTTTATCGAAAACTCAGAGTTCGCCAACAATGGCTACGGCGATGGTTATAGTCATAATATGTATATCAATCACGTCCACAGTTTTACGCTGTGGTTTTGCAACTCACACAATGCAAAAGTCGGGCATTGCGTAAAAAGTCGAGCGCAAAATAATTTTATTCTCTATAATCGTATTATGGATGAGACCGACGGCACCTCAAGCTATCTGATCAATCTTCCGAATGGCGGCAGAACATTGATCATCGGTAACGTCTGTATGAAAGGGACACTCTCGCAAGGCAGTGCGCTGCTTGATTATGGTTCAGAAGGGTATAGCAATATCAAGAATGAGCTCTATGTCATAAATAATACCTGGTGTAACCGCAAACCAAATGCACAATTTTACCACGTCTATAATGGCGCATCAGCAGTGTATTTTCGTAATAATCTTTTTGCCGGTCCCGGTATCATAACCAATGACACCATCGCTGTTGCATCTAATCTCCATTTGCCAAGTGCCGACGGTCCAGGATTTGTTGATCCCGCAACATTTGATTTCCATCTTGTCAGCGGCTCTCCGGCAATTGATGCAGGGATCGATGCAGGAAGCGGATCGGGGTTGTCGTTTGCTGCGCGGTCTGAATATGTCCATCCCTTGTCTTCTGCTGATAGAGCAGTGACGGGCTCTGCGATTGATGTTGGTGCGTTTGAATTTGGAAATCTCACTTCTGTTAATGATAAAACAATTGCCGAGACGATAATGGTAGTTTATCCTAATCCTACAATTGGAGAGTCAACTTTAGAATTCTCACTTCATAAAACTTCACACCTAACGATAAATATTTTCTCGATCGAAGGCAGGATGATCGCGCAATGTTTTCAAGGAGAATTATTTGCAGGGGATCATCAACTGATCATTCCGACAACTGGCATGAGCAATGGAGCATACTATCTCCGAGTATCGAACGGTGCAGAAATCACAACAACAAAATTGACAATAAAAAAGTAGAGATGGGCTCAGTATACTGAATCCATCTCTAACATTTCTAAACCGACAATAATATCACTTGCCGAATTTATTGGTGCTCCCTGGGGGACTCGAACCCCCGACCCAATGATTAAGAGTCATTTGCTCTACCAACTGAGCTAAGGAAGCGCCTCAAAACTTCTTTTTTGGCTTCCTTAGTTCCATAAAACGGGTTTGTTGTTTAGATAGGAAAAATACACCTCATTGTGGTGCCAATTCCGCCCTTGCTTTCGCAGATCAGTTTGATGCCATATTGTTGGGCGACTGTATTCGCAATCGTCAGCCCCAAGCCTGTTCCGCCTGCTTGCCGACTCCGAGATCTATCGGCTCGCCAGAATCTATCAAATATATGTGGCAGCTCTTCGGCGGCTATACCGATTCCCGTATCAGAGATCGAGACTTCTATTGTTCTGTCAATCGTTTGTTTCGAAACGATAGTAATACTACCATGATCGGGAGTATATTGCGTGGCATTCAGGAGAATATTGAAGATGATCCGTTCGATGTCGAGTCTCGGAAAGATCAAATGCGTATTTGTATTACACTTGTTCGTTAGAGTAATTTGTTTTGATTCGATCAATGGTCGTAGGCGGTCGCATGAGTCGCTGACGAGTTGATCAAGCGACCATGTGACGAGCTCTTGTTCTGACACCGGATGAGTTAGCTGCTCAGACCGTGCAAGAAAAAGAAGGTCTTCGACAATATGGATCAGACGTTCAACTTCTTCAAGATTGCTTTCGTGAGCAACGCGATCTTCAGCACTGAATGATTTTGTTCTGAGATCAACTTCAAGCTCACCTTTCAAGATCGTTAGTGGTGTACGAAGTTCATGAGCCGCATCGGCAGTAAAATTTTTGAGTGCGACAATGTTGCGATCGCGTTCTTGCAAAATTTCATTAATAACGATCGCCAATTCATTGATCTCGAGTGTGCGAGTTTGAGTAGGGAGTAATGATTGCATTGCATCATCTTTTTCTTTAATGCGCTGTGCCGAAGCTATGAGCAGCTTCAATGGTTTTAGTGCACGGTCGGCAGTAAAGAGCCCCAGCAGAAAAGAAACGAATGCGCCTGTCGCCAGTAGTATTAGATAGCGGCTGATCATCGCTTCTGATACTTCTTGAAAGGTTAAAGTACTAATGGAAGCGAAAACAGTGAATACTCCCTGGCTTCGGGAGAACACACGATAGGATTCTTTTCCCACAGTAATATCGAGTGGAAGTTGCGCTGGGTTAAATGTGTGTGAGTCAAGTAACTGCCGAGGATGCTCGGGTCCGAATGTTTGATAGTTAAACGATGGCTTATCGCTCCTGATCAGCCCAAGACCTATCTGCGCTTCCCCGGTAGTAGAATGTTCTTTGGCAAGACGTTGGAAATCATAGTTATCTGATCGAGCGGTTAGACCTGACAAGACGGACTCTAACTGCGAATAGACCTCTTCATCGCTACGAGTTCTCAGAGCATCTTTGACTGAAAAAAAACTAACAATAAAATAAACACTTAATAGGAAAGAGAATGTCGCTGCAATGTAAAGTGCAGTACGAATGCGAAACCCAATGGCGGCCCGCTCGGCCATCTATTGTATAAGACTACGATCGTATGAACGAAGAATATATCCTACTCCTCGAACCGTGTGGATGAGAGGTGAGAGATCGACGGTATCAATTTTCTTTCGAAGATACATCATATAGACATCAACGATGTTCGTTTCACGATCAAAATGTTCGTTCCAAACATCGGCGGCGATCATCACTCGCGAGCAAGGTTTTTCGGCATGACGTATCAGATATTCAAGCAATCGAAACTCCGTGTTGGTGAGTTCGATCTCTCGGTCGTTACGTGTTACAGTGCGGTGAGGAATATTTAGTCGAAGGTCAGCATAACGCAGTTCGGTTTGTGTCGGAGCCATACCTTCGCGCCGACGGAGTAATGCATTTACTCGTGCGACGAGTTCTTCAAATGCAAACGGCTTTGCAAGATAATCATCAGAGCCGATCTTAAAGCCTTGTAATTTATCCTGAAGCGTGTCACGGGCAGAAAGGATAAGAATACCAGCGTTGTTGTTTTGTTGACGCAGTTGTTCGATGACACTATAACCATCAATGCCCGGAAGCATCAGATCGACGGTGATCACATCATATTCATTTTCCGATGTGAGTTGTAATGCGGCTTTGCCATTTTCGGCAATGTCAGTTTTGAAGCCTTCAGCAATAAGTCCACGCTGGATAAAACTTGCGACTTTGGGTTCGTCCTCTATGATCAGAATATTATGCATAGATTATTTCAACGGAATTCGCCACAAAAAACTCCCAAGAAACGGCTGTTGTGAAAGTGACGTAGAGTTATTATTATTCAGATTTGTATGTCCTTCACCACGCAAGATCAAATTCTTCGCTTGCTTAAATGAGAAGAGCGTTGAGAGAGGGACGTCCACCGAATAATCCAAATTTCCGCCGAGCGAACCACCAAAGGTACTACC
>JBBRNY010000036.1:0-22268 GCA_038229915.1 Kapaibacterium sp. (SeqCode)
ATCCCTGCGCAAATAGCGGATGAGTCGGTTCAGAGTCACGATACCGTGGTGATCTTCTCCTATTATCGAGATCATGGTTACCTCGAAGCCAAAGTAAATTATACGATCAGAGAGTCGCCGGAAAGCGTCGAGCGCTGGCAAAAAGTGTATGATGAGAATAGATTACTACCGTCAACCGCACGCAAAACATACCCCACGATTTCCGATACGATCGTTTTTTCTGTTGTCGAAGGTGCGCCTTACTCCGTTGATTTTTTTACCTTCGAAGGAATTGAATCACTCCCGAAAGATCTTCTTGATCAGGTAACCAATAATATTAGCATCAAAAGAGGGAGTCGCTATACCAGACAACAATTTGCTGAAGAGATCGCGCGAGTCCGCCACATTCTCGAAGAAAATGGGTATCCGTTTTTTCGAACCGACCATGAGCCGGTCGTAAAAATGGATACAGTACGAAAGCAAGTGCGAATCAATGCTGCATTCAAAACAGGACCAAGAATTAAGAACGGAGCTGCTCATATTTTTTATGATACAGCCTATGTATCTCGCGGGTTTGTGCGTCGCACGGTAGTCTTGCGCCAGATCAGTCTTGACTCGGGGCAGTGGTTCAAGGTCTCAGATGTTCAAAACTCTGAACGGGAGCTTGCACAGTTAGGAATCTTTGAGCTATGGAGGGTTGAACTTGATACCTCGGCATACAAAGATAATATCGATGGGATAAAAGACGGCACCGAACTTCCGGTCACGATCTTTCTGAGAATGCGATCGACCTCAGATATTACACCAGGTATATTTATGGGTGTCGGCAATTCTTCATCAGGGCTCAACTTTGGAGTAAGCTTATCCTATAGCAATCGTAATCTGTTTGATGGTGGAGAAAATTTTACTACACAAGGATCATATCAATTCTTCCCGTCCACTCAGAGACGTTATAGTATTGGTGGGCAATTAACATTTCCGTATGTTGGGGTACGGAATGTTCCACTTATCTTATCGACGAATTATAGCTATTCGAGAATTGACCCAACAATACCAAGTGCCTACCTCGAAAAGATCATTGACGCGAAAGCCGGATCATATATTAAGCTTTCGAAAAGTGTTATTCATAGACTTTCTCTCTCGCCGGAAGGAACATTGGAGTATGTCGAGCGAATATATTACGACACCACCAAACATATTAACGATCTTCTCTCGAAAACTCCTCAATTCAATGTCCTTGGTAGTATCACATTGCTTTGGGATTGGACGAATGACTATTTGAATCCGAGCACCGGGTCGGTATTCTCTTATTCACCGCAAGTGACGATGCCGTTCATTTCAAAAATATTTTCGACAAAATTACCGAGTGCTTCGTATTGGAAAAACACGCTGCAATTCAAAACGTTTGTTGACCCGAGCCAAAGGGGTGTCAGTATTTTTGCATTCAGAATTTATGGTGGCTTGATCTCACTGAACGATCCGGGTGACTCGCTCCGAGATATTTCGATCGAGCGGCGATTTACCGGTGGTGGTTCGAATTCGCTCCGCGCATGGCCCGCACAAAATTTGTTAGTTTCGAATGATACGGCGCTCAACCGCCCGAACCTTGGTGGATATAAAACCATTGAGGGAAATATCGAGTGGCGTTATGCCCCATTCCAGTATGCTCTCGCGATCGGCTCTCTAGAGCAGTTCTTGAGTGATGTTCGACTTGCTGTGTTCCTTGATGTGGGTAATGTATGGGACAGGGGAGTATCACCAACATTAAAGACTACTGCCGCGGCACTTGGGTTTGGCATTCACTATAATACGCTCTTTGGTGCTCTGCGATTTGATTTTGGTTTCAAATTATATGATCCGTATCCCGCGCTCAAAGGCGACAATATTGTCTCTATTCCTACCGATGGCGCAAGCGGAGTCTGGTTGTTTAAGAGAAATCTCCATTGGAGAGAATTTGGCGATGTCTTTCGTTTCTCGTTTGCTTTAGGCCAATCTTTTTAATTATTACTCGCGCCGGAGTAACCACAACTCCGAGCCACCTTTATTGCCATCTGTTGAAAATGTTGCGAGCAGACTATCTCGTTTGTTCAGAATTGTCCGATGATCGATCGAACGATGAAAACGATCGACATCCAAATTTGTTTGTAAAAATAAATAATGACCACCGACACTCCGGCACGAATCAAGAACTCGCGGAAGCATTACACTATCTTCGAGGTATGCAAGACGGACATCATTCCTTCCGAGGACATCAAGGTAGGAAAAAACGAAACCCTGTAAAAATGTATATTGAGCATAGAGTTTATACTCATCCTCCATTGAAGTAAGATTGTCAGCGCTGCCAATACCATAGAGACTTGGTGCAGTAACGGCGAGGGTTGCGTTTTGCGGTAGCGAGCGTGCTGCCCATTGAATGGCATTGTTGGCATTGAATCTTGTAGTTCTTACATCGCGAAGTAGCTGTTCTTTCGCTCGGAGTTTGGGTAATAATATAACGAGCAAACCGCAACCTGCCACAACACCTATTCCTATAATGCTATATCGAAGCACAGAAGATCGAGATCGTGATAGATAATCAGAAGTTTGTGAGAGAACGATGCTCGCGCCGCTTGCTCCGAGTATTGATAGTAAAAAAGAGAGTTCGGCAAGTTGTGTCTTGACAAGCATCACCGTGATCAACAATACAGCCGCATTTACCGAGGCAATCACGCCGAACAGAGAAAGCGCCGATAATCTTTTGTTGCGATTGTCTCCAATGAATGGTAAGACAATAAACACGGATAAAAATAAAACGATGAGTAATGGTTTGTAGACTGCCCATACGATGCCCGTTAGAATGACAAAAAGAATTATTTTTATCTTACTACTTTGAAAAGTCGATGATGAGATAATTAGACCGATGCAAGATATAAACAGATACAATGCGAGTGGGATACTGGTTAATACTTCGGTGTAATATCGAATCCTATCGGCAACAAAAAATTGGAGTTGGTCTGAAGAAATAGAACCTAAATTGAAAAAACGATTTTGTTTTGCTTGCGAGATAAAAAATAGTTGGAGCGAGACTGCAAGAAAACAGAGATAACAGCCGATCCAGATCGCTTTGATCGAGGAAGAATATAATTTCCATTTCGGAAAAAATTCTTTTCGTTTGAGGATGATCGTCCCAATAAAAATCCCGTGTATCAATAGAAGGGAAGGCTCCTTGGTCATCGCAGCAAGGATGCCCACGATCGTTGCGATGATCCAAAATGTTGTACGATGTTCAAAGAGTGCGCGAAGACCGAAGTACCATGCCATCGAACAAAACATCATCTCCAGCGCGAACGTAATATCGGCATACCAAAACAATATATTTAGGATCGGCAAGAAGGCAAGCCAATACCATATTGACGAAATATAGAGTGCCGAAGTTTGTCGGCTGATATATCGAGCCGTTAATCCTGTAAAACCTATCGCTGTTAAAAATGAACCGGCTAAGACGAAATGCCAGATCCAATAGTGCTCAGCGCCGGCATAATGTGTGAGCATCCAAAACGTGATAGAGATCGCGGGGCGGACGCTCATAAAAATTTCGCCACGCTGGATATGGAATGCATCCCAGATCGAATGATGCTGTGCCCATTGCATATAGAGCACGTCATCAAGTCGAAATGGCATTTGGTAACGGGTGATGATCGTAACGAGCGCAAAAAGACCCAGCACGATAAGTGTGCCGTCGAGTATTTTTTGCGTACGATTACTCATCAACTGTTACTGACGGAACTCCGAGGTATCAACTTTGATCGCCGGTGAATTAGCCGGTGGCGGCATGGTAGGCAGTTGATTCATCTTTTCTACCGGTACGACACCAACACCATAGGTACGCACTAAACGGGTACCAAGCAGAAGCGTAACGAATGTCAAGATCAAGGCGATAGATTGCAAAGTGAGATAGGCGCCACGCAAACCCGCACCGCTATCAGTCGATGAAAGTTTTTTCGCAAACGACATTCTGAACACAAGAAGCACCAATAGTAATATCGTCCAAAGGATCGAGATAGTTTTATGAAACATCGCCAGTGTTGCGGCTTCGGGTGCGGCTGTAGTCGAAGTTTCTGCGGCAAAGCCTGTCAGCAGAGAGATCAATGCAAACAGGAAACCGAGTCGGACGCTATTCCAACCGTAGCTCATTGCGCTTTCGTTGTGTCGTCTTCTCCCGATCATCTCGAAGATGATGCCGAGCATTACTAATGCGATAGTAAAGTAGTTTGCAATAGTGTGAATTTCGCCGATAGCCATAATGGTAGTAAATTATTCTACAAATTTAAGCAGGTTTTTCCTCAGTGTGTGAAGAACGAACATTACCGATGGATTGTATATTAGGTCGTTCAAATCGAATAAGACAACACGAGTAAAGAATTTTTGAATGCAGAAGATATCACGGATCAAGTTTTTTGCCCTTTATACGATCATTTGCTTGATCTGGGGTTCGACGTGGTTGGTTATTCATCTTGGCAATGCGGCGGCGCTTCCGCCATTTTCTGCGGCGAGTCTTAGGTTTGTGATTGCGGCATTCTTATTGTGGGTCTATATTTTCTGGCAAAAGACCGCGTTGCCTGCTACAGGTTCTAAATGGACATCAGCAATTATCGTTGGCTTGCTTAGTAATGGTTTGTCATTCGGCATTGTCTATTTTACTTCTGCCTATGTGCCCTCTGGCTTAGCCTCGGTGGTCTTCGGAACAATGCCACTCTGGACAGCGGTCTTCGCGCACTATGGGTTACCAACCGAACGTCTATCCCGAACAAAGATCTATGGTATTGGTCTCGGTATCGTTGGTATTGTGATCATTTTCTTGCCACAATTTGCATTGATCAACAGTGAAACGGCATGGGCATTGCCGGTATTATTATTTGCGCCGATCGTCAGCGGGCTGAGCGCAGTGATCACAAAAAAATCTACTCAGGAAATTCCGGCTGTTACCCTCAATGCGATCACGACATCGGTCGGAGCGATTACGCTCGGACTGATGGCGCTCTTGACAGAAAATGTTTTTGATATACAGCTTTCAATCGGGCAGCTTGCACCGACGGTTTATCTAGCGATCTTCGGGACGATCGTTACTTTTGGTATCTATTTCAAACTCATCAAGACCACCTCAGCTGTGACAATGAGCTACGTCTCGATCATTACTCCGGCAATCGCTGTGCTGCTCGGGTGGGTGATCCTTGGCGAGCAGCTCGATGGCTATGAAGTTGTGGGTACGCTCTTTGTGCTGGGCGGTGTTGCGATCTCACTGAGGATGTAATTAATTTGTTCGATACAGATCAGTTGCTTCGACCAGACCAGAAGTGATCTCTTCTTCGAATTGCGAGTGCCCTGATGTTGGACAAGCAATAAGTCTGGCGTTCGGAAGCACTTTCTGTAATTCAAACGCATTGCGCATTGCGCAGATCACATCATAGCGGCCGTGAACGATCGTTGTTGGAATGTGCGCGATCTTCGGCGCGTTGAAAAGAAGTTGTCCTTCTTCGAGAAAACAGCGATGCTTTATGAAATGACATTCGATTCGTGCAAAGTTTAATGCAAACTGGTCTTCGTTTGGTGTTTCTGTCGTGACGAGTTTAATGATCGACCATTCCCAGTTCGACCACTTATGTGCAGCAGCAAGTTCGCGCTTGTGATCGCCACAAGTAAGCTCTCGGTAATATGCGGTGACCCAATCTTCGCCGTCTTGACGAGTAACACCTGAGCAAAAAATTGCCCATTGTTCAGGGAAAAGCTCGCTGGCGCCATAGCTATAGAGCCAATCGTTATCAATATTGCGTGAAAGAAAAATGCCGCGCAAAATGAGGTGCGTTGTTTGCTCGGGATATTTTTCAGAGTAGCTGAGCGCAAGCGTCGAACCCCATGAACCGCCGAAGACGAGCCATTTATCTATATCAAGATGTTTGCGAAGTTTTTCGATATCTTCGACAATATCCCACGTCGTATTTTCTTCAAGCACCGCAAGAGGGAAGCTTCTGCCGCAAGCACGTTGATCAAAAAGAATGATACGATATTTTTCAGGGTCAAAAAAGCGGCGCATATCGGCCGAGCATCCCGCGCCTGGTCCGCCATGCAGCACGACAGCAGGCTGACCTTTTGGGTTGCCGACTTCTTCGTAATAAAGTGTGTGCAGTTCAGAGACGTTCAGAAATCCGGTTGCGTATGGTTCGATGGCTGGGTAGAGTTGCGGCATTATGCTTGTATAATAAAAAAGTGTTGTATAAAAAAGAAAATTCGGCAAGCAAGGTTCCAATCATTATTTTACGAACTACTCACCCCTGTCATCCTGAGCCCGGCGAAGGATCTGAACTCTCGGTTTTTACTAAACCTGAAGTTGTTGCTAAACCTGAAGTTGTTGCTAACTTGCAACATTAGATTCTTTGGTCGCTGAAATGACATCGCAACGACAAACATTGGTTTGCTCCCTCAGAATGACAACTTTCAAAATTTTACGAACTCCTCACCCTTGTCATCCTGAGCCCGGCGAAGGATCTGAACTCTCGGTTTTTACTAAACCTGAAGTTGTGACCACCTCTCGATGTTAGATTCTTCGGTCGCGGCGAGGACATCGTAACGACAAGCATTTGTTTGCTCCCTCAGAATGACAACTTTCAAAATTTTACGAACTCCTCACCCTTGTCATCCTGAGCCCGGCGAAGGATCTGAACTCTCGGTTTTTGCTCAACTTGAAATTGTTACCACCTCTCGATGTTAGATTCTTCGGTCGCGGCGAGGGCATCGCAACGACAACCATTGGTTCGCTCCCTCAGAATGACATGTTTCAGAATTGGCTTATACTTTCGCCCACGAAACGTAACTTGGGATATCGTCGTTCGTAAGCCCCTCTACCGAGAGATGTTCATTGAAATGGGGGTGCATTGGATTCGACGAAGGGCTGACGTAACGCGCATTGCGATCCGGGTGGGACACGCATCATCCGCAAGCAAACAGCGTGTTTAGCATACAAATGCTAACTACAACTACGCAATGGCCGCCTAAGCTCTGCGTCTTTAAGGCGCATTGATGCTGTCTCTTACTTTGTAAGAGGGGTACCCATCCGCAACGCCGCTTAGAACGAACGGGCGTTGATCACGGGTGTCGCATGTTCGTTTCTCCTGCGAAGGGAACGCTGTTCGCCCTCGCTTGTATGCAGGAATGGCGATGATAAGATGTCGGTTGCCTTTTGCCTATGGCGCTTATTATCTAAATAAATCAGAAGGATATGATCGTAGACGTGCCGGGACGTGCTTTTCGGACAGGGGTTCAATTCCCCTCACCTCCACCAATTTTTTATCAGCCACTATTATACTGGCTTTTATTATTTGAGGCATAATTTCGTCCCTACCGCATTTTTAGTAACGAAACTCAAGTATAATTGTCTATAGATGGGTATGAAAAGATTTATCTTTATCTTCTCGATTTTATTCGCCTGTACGTCTGCCGCTCAACCGCCACGCACAGACTATATGTCTGTTAATGAATTCAAAAGTGAGCTTCATATTTTTGGTGATTTTGGTACTGCCAAAGGCGCTGTTTGGGTTGATAGTGTTGCTCTTCAAATTGTGAGTTGGTCTGATTCTGTCATAGTAGGATCACTGCCAGTTTCTGGAAAAGGCTCTGCGGGTTTGGTCGAGGTTGCAGGGCGAAGCTATCGTGGAAAAGGGAGGATGCTAACTTCGTTAAAGCCATACGTTTATTCAGAAAAAGATCAGCTTCAGCCTTATTTCCCAACTCAATTTATCCATGAGAGTAAATCTTATTGGCATTTCCGAGTTGATTTGGAGAGTAGGCTAATTAATAAAACAATCCTTGTTAATTTAGCGACAGCCTCAGATTCACGAGGATATACTTTTGATCAAACAGATAACGGAGTTCCCAAAATTGATTCAACGATTATAGTTGACGACAATTTTCAACTTGATCTTCTTCGGAATATTCTTCTTACTCATTCTACCTATACTGTATCAGTTCTTGATTCTGAGTATAAGCCTACTTATAAGTCGAATCGTAACCAGCAGGCACATTCTCACCATGATATTAGTGAGCAAGGAGACTGGGGGAGTACCTTTTTGCCGAGAAACGAGTACATAGTTCTAAAGTTTATTCCAAGTCCAACACCGAGAGATACAAACTATTTTGGGAAAGAAAATGCAATGTTATCATGGACTTCTCCATCTTTACCCGTAAACTATCAAGTTCAGATATCAGCAGATTCTACGTTCAATAGCATTTCAGTTGATTCAATTCTGAGCGTGAATAAGTTAATAACTTTCATCTCTACTCCTGGTTTCTGGCGAGTCAGAGTTATTAATGAAGCAGCTACAGGTTCGTGGTCAGCAGTTGCTCATTTTTCCTATGCTGAAACAAATTCTGTCGAAGTCGATTTATCAAATACTCAGCAGCGATCTATTGTCATTAGTCCAAACCCATGCAATAGGAATATCTCTTTTTATTTTATTGACGGTTTCAATAAAATTGTTATTTATGATCAACTTGGCAGGGCGGTTTCCTCAAAAACCTTGATTGGAGAAAAGAGTGCGTCTATTGATATTTCAAACCTGCCAGCAGGAGTATATTACGCTCATATAATTTCAATGGATAAAGTCGTCACAAGAAAGATTCAAATAAAAAAATAGCACCTTACTCTTGGATGTAACGTAGCAAAAGCCTCGTTCTATCTATTTGATTTAATATGGGTTTCCATTAAGGCAGTGCAATTTCCATCACCAAAAATAAAATGATAGGCACCTCTTGACAAATGGGTTTTTGTTTTGTATATTGCTGGGTGGTAATTTAGGCACCAGTTTCTTGTGGGTGTTGCTGGGGGAATCTTGAAAGCCCGCCCACCATTGAAATGGTGGGCTATGTAGTTGCCGTCGCCGAAGCGACTCCGATGCAGAATATTTTACACTGTCATTCTGAGGGAGCCCACGGAGTCTCACTTTGTGATGCCATTTCTGCGACCGAAGAATCTGCTCTCCATCGAAGAAGTGTAGGTTTTATTGGTCTGTAAACGATTGTAAAACAATGAGATATGGATGTGTGTGTAAGAATGTGCTCCGACTAAAGTCGGAGCTACGGTCGAATATACAACCTCGTTTCCGCGACTGAAGAATCACCTTCAGTACAAGACATCGAGATTAGATAAGCGGAGATCCTTCGCTCGTCGCTCAGGATGACAAACTTGGGGCTTTTCACAATTACGTGAAAAATACCGAAGCCTGTCATTCTGAGGGAGCCAACGGGAATCTCAGTTTGTGCTGTCGTTTCGGCGACCGAAGAATCTTCTGCTTCGGTCTTTCTACAACTTGAAAGTGAAGATCCTTCGCTCGTCGCTCAGGATGACAAACTTGAGGCTTTTCAGAATTAGATGAAAATTAGGTGTTCAAGCAGCATAGAAAACCTATTGTACTATTGTTTGTGTATATTGGTTATTGATTGCATAACTCACAACTTATACTCACAAAACTATGCGTATTCTTCTTTCGGGTTCGAGCGGTTTTATAGGCTCTGCGCTTTCGGCGCGATTGGCGCAAGGTGGTCATACCGTCGTGCGGTTGGTTCGGGACTCGAAACATCCTGGGATATTGTGGGATCCATATAAAAAGCAGATCGATCGTAGCCGATTAGAAGGTTTTGATATTGTGATCCATCTTGCCGGCGAAAGCATTAACGGTCGCTGGACTTCTGCGAAAAAGAACGCAATATTAAACAGCCGTCTTGCGACCACGAATTTTTTAGTTGAGTGTATTTCCTCATTACAGCACAAGCCAAAAGCCTTTATTAGTGCTTCGGCTATCGGATTTTACGGCAATCGGGGAGATGAAAACCTGACCGAGATCAGCAAGCCGGGGAAAGACTTCTTGGCAGGTGTGTGCGTCCAATGGGAAGCGGCTTCGGAGCCACTGAGGAAGTTTGGTATCCGCGTAGCTCATATCCGCACCGGTTTGGTGCTCTCGCCGAATGGCGGTGCTCTGAAAGAGCTGTTATTGCCATTCAAACTGGGCGTCGGCGGTCCTGTCGGCAATGGCAAGCAATGGTGGAGTTGGATCGGGTTTGAAGACCTGTTGCGAGTGTATGAATATGTCGTAAATAACGAATCGGTCTCGGGAGCTATTAATGCCGTTTCGCCAAATACGGTGCAGAATAAGGAGTTCGTCAAAACGCTTGGGAAAGTGCTTCACAGGCCGTCGTTTATGCCGCTTCCGGCATTTGCGATCAAGTTGATCTTTGGCGAAATGGGTGACGCGCTGTTGCTCGGTAGCCAAAAGGTCGAACCGGATGTACTGAAGATCAGCGGTTTTGAGTTCAAGGAGCCGAAGCTGCTAGAGTGTTTGCAAGGAATGTTGTAAAATTACGTGGTAATGGCGAACTTTTCCATCGTCAAAAGCATTTATACGGGGCTTTTTGGAAGGATTTTTAATATTATGTTCGCAATTATAGAGTTAAATGGAGAGCAGTATCGTATTGATGACAGTACGAAGCAGCTCCGTGTCGCATACATTGAAGGTGCAGAAGCCGGAAGCTCAGTTGCTTTTGGTAATGTGCTCTTGACCGAAGCTGCCGGTGGCGCTGTCGCGCTTGGTGGTAAGGTGAAGATCATGGCTACCGTAGCCTCTCATGGTCGCGATGCAAAGATCATCGTGTTCAAGAAAAACCGTCGCAAAGGTTACCGTAAGCTCAACGGTCATCGCCAGCATTTCACGACGCTTGACATCAAAGAATTTTCTATCTAATTTTTAGGAATTACAGACAATGGCACATAAAAAAGGTGGAGGAAGTACTAAGAACGGACGTGACTCCCACGCCCAACGACTTGGTGTAAAAAAGTACGGCGGCGAAAAAGTGCTTGCCGGTAATATCCTTTGTCGCCAGCGCGGCACCAAATTCCATCCCGGCACCAACGTCGGTATCGGTACGGATGACACATTATTCGCATTGACTCATGGCATCGTAAAGTTCGAGCGCTTCCGCTTGAACCGCCAGCGTATCAGCGTCTATCCAAACTAAACCCGAGATAGATAACTAGTTGTTTCAAAAAGAGCGGGCATTGCCTGCTCTTTTTTATTTCGGGGGCTTTTTTGATGTGTGTGTATGCTTTCGAACTTTTTTTATGAAGAATATGCTCAATACCTGACTGTTATTGTCAGCGTTCAACACTTTTAAGAACTGTTACTCATTATCACTTTTCAATGATATGTTAAAGTATTCTGTCTTTGTTTGTTTCGTTGCTCTTTGCCTCAGCTCATGCGCAAAGAAAAAAGAATTGCCCGAGGGACTGCCGATGGTCCCGAAAGAAAATGCAGTAGAGCTATTGCTGCATACCAAAACTATGCCTGACGGGAAAGTGGTCTTTCAGTTAGAGAAAAATATTTTCGAACTCGGTAAACAACAACAACATATCATCGTAAGCTCTGATACGCTTGCAAGCCTTGGCACCGAGCATGTTACGGTTGTCAATGACGACGACGACGAAACTTCGCACGAAGAAACAACCGCCAAACAATATGATGTACTCTTTAAAGTCGATACCTTGAAGTAGTATGAAAAAAAGCAAAAAGATCGTACTCACGTTACTCAGCGCTATTGCGCTTGCAACGGTTGGATGTGAGGAAGAAAAGCCGCACAAACCAAACCCGTATGATGAATATAGTTACGCCGGAAAAAGTGGTGATGAAGGCGGAATGACGATGCATTATAGCAACGGATTACTGACCTACTTTCTCGTAAGTAGAATGTTCAATGGCTATGGTTATAATTGGAATTCGCCGTATTACAGAAATAGAAGCGGTGGTGCTTTCGGATTTGTACCGCGAGTCTATAGCGGCTCAGCATCGAGCGGTCGCGGTATGGCCGGCGCCCACTCATCAATAGGGCGTGGTGGTTTTGGTGGCACCGGAATGAGCCATGGCGTCGGAGCATAAAAATATTTCAAACTGAATTCATTCTCGCTTATGCAACGTATCGTTACAACACCTCGAACTGATTGGGTTAAAAAAGTTGAGGAGCAAGGTTTTCTTTTTCATAGTCTCGAAGATATCTATTGGGATGAACGGGCGTACTATCAATTTACATCTGCCGAAGTTGATGAGTTAGAATCAACAACTCAAGAGCTTTATGAAATGTGTTTGAATGCGGCGCAACATATCATCGACCGCGACCTATTTTCAAAACTTTCGATCGCCGACAAATGGAAGCAATACATTATTGACTCTTGGAACAATGAAGACCCTGCACTCTATGGAAGGTTTGATCTTCGCTATGATGGGAAGTCGCCAGCAAAACTGTACGAATTTAATGCAGACACGCCGACGAGTCTGCTCGAGGCTTCGGTGATACAATGGAATTGGTTGCAAGATGTTGATAGTTCGAAAGACCAGTTTAATTCGATCCACGAAAAGTTAGTAGCCTATTGGGCTTTTTTACGACCCTATCTTAAAGACGCCAATAAGATACACTTCGCGTGTATGCAAGGAAGTATCGAAGATAGTATCAATATCCAATATTTGCGCGACACCGCAGAGCAAGCCGGATACCAAACGATCTTTATGGATATGGCGGATATTGGTTGGGATTATGAACAACATACTTGGATGGATCTCGAAAACAATGAGATCAAAAATATTTTTAAACTCTACCCTTGGGAGTGGCTCACATCGGATGATGAAAAATTTAGTGCGTTTTTGTTAGAGAATAATGGTACGACTTGGATCGAGCCTCCATTTAAAATGCTAATGAGCAACAAAGGTATTCTACCTATACTTTGGGAGCTTTATCCGAATCATAAAAATTTGCTTCCCACATATTTTGATGATGACATAAAGCGCGCGACGATCAAAAATAATTGTGCAATAAAACCTATTCTTGCGCGTGAAGGGGCGAATATTATTCTTCGGGGTCCGAGAGTGGCCGAACAAACTGAAGGAAGTTATAGCGGTAAAACTATTTACCAAGAACTCTGCCCATTACCAAACTTCGATGGAAATTATCCCGTGATCGGAAGTTGGATCATCGGACAACAACCAGCCGGAATGGGTATCAGAGAATCAGACCAACTCATCACCACAAACAAAAGTAGGTTCGTACCGCATTTGTTTAGGTGAGTTAAAGACAACTCTATGCAGTTGACGAAGTAATTACAATTGCAACTCTTTCCACTTCTCTTCAACGTTCTCGAGTTTAGTGACTTGCAAGCCATAGATCACATCATCAACATATTCTTCGCTTCGCATCCCGACGAGTACTGATGAAACACCATGGATCGAACGGAGCATCAAGATAGATTTTTGTGAAAGCGACATCTCTTCGTTTTCGGCAGGCATTAACGACCGCATAGCATCGTGAATATGAGAAGCTCTCTCGTTCGATTTGGTGAGATAGAAATTTGTAATATGTTCGAACACTTCATCAACTGATTCGGCATAGCCTTGAAGTAGTGTGAAGATGGCAGGGTTCTCCGCTTGGGTACCTCTCAGAAGGTCGAAGACATATTGCAAGCGAGGTCTGATAACGGTATAGAGAAGATCGCGCCACTCTTCGAACGATGAGAATGCGCTCCAACGATTGTTGTCGAGCCATTCACCAACACCAAGTAATTTTTTTACGGCATCGTATGATTGCGGATTGAGCACAACTTCTTTCAATGGCTCGTTCTTAAATTCATCTTCTTGTAATTTTAGGTCGTGAACGAGATCGGAAATATCTTGCTCCGGCGGATACTCGCGCTCGGGATAGTCGGCGAGTCGGATAAGTAATTTATTTTTGATCGCATTGAGCGGACGATTAATGAGCACGCCAATATCATGTTTGCGAGCAAATTCTATCACTGATTCGGTCGAACGCTCTTGGTTCATTTCAGTAATGCCACCGCGTTCGAAGAGATTTACCGGCAGTTGGATGACGGCAAAGTGATTCGGTTTGTCTGACCGTTCTTTGAAAATACGTTCGAGCGAAGTACGGTCTATCGAGTCTTCTGATTTTGGAAACGTGTTCGAGCTGATACCATACCATTTGATGCGCCCACGCTCGACTTCTGTTTCGAGATAACTCAATGCTTTGGCAATGCGCGCCTCGTAAATTTCGCGTACTTCATCTTCAGCGACGTTTTCGTTGATCGCCCATTGAATATAATATTCGGGGTTATGAAGGAGATAAACATCGATCGTCGCAAGATCGAGGCGCTCGAGCGATCTGGTGATCTGATCTTCGAGAAACTCTGGGTGGATCGAATGCCAAAGCCCCGGATTGTATCTGACGAGTTCAGCATCGAAGCTCCCAATAGTCATATCCGGTTTGCGATGCTCAAGCTCTTTTGAAATGCGCTCGAAGTTCTCGCCCTGAATATAACCGCCTTTTGAGACAATGACGATCTGATCGCGGGTAAGCTCTTCGGAGGCGATCATTGAGGCAAGTACCTCGCCGATCATCGTTTCAGACTTGCCATCTGCATAATTCGCGCTAGTATCAATAATATTTACGCCCAGACGAATTGCCTTTTTAAGCGCGTTCTTATGCTCGATCGACCTGGAGTCGCACCGATAGGTACCAAAACCGACTTGACTTACCAATAGCTCGGTCTTGCCTAAATCATTGAATTCTTTGGAGATATTGCTCTCTTTGGCAGAAAAAATGGCTGTTCCTTTGTTCGTTGCAGATCCTTGTATCATAAAGCTTTTTATTGAGAGCTCTCAAACACCACAAAAACTGGAGCGGTTGCCCTTGAAATAATGTTAGACCGAGTGTAACTTTTGACTTTTTTTTGTGTCTTTAAACTATGAAGGCATCTTATAACACATTGTCAGACCCGAAGCGCCCCGAAAGCCCTACCTCTTTGAAGGTAGAGCGTGAGGTTGTCTCCGCATTTATTGCCGGAGATATGGTTGCGTTTCGTGAGATCTACCGTGTGTATAGCGATAAGATGTATCGGTATTGTGTGTTCATTTTAAGTGATGCTGTTCTTGCTCAAGATGCTTTGCAAGAGACATTCATCCGAGTACATCTTTATCGTGAACAGCTTCGAGAGCCCGAAGCGCTGAAGGGGTGGTTGTTGCAAGTAACTCGTTCGGTGTGTTTAAACTTAGTTCGCACATCGAAGTTCATACCGGAATTTGTCTATCTCGATCAAGATTTTGATCAGGCAAATCCGACAAGCAACACGAAAGAACTCTCTCTCGAAGGTTTTGATGCTGAAATGCCGAATCAAATTTTTCAATATGCTTTCGAACAGATCGCACCGATCTACCGCGAAGCATTTATGCTGAAAGAGATAGAAGGGTATTCGTATGCCGAGATCGCCGAGTTGACCGGTACTTCAGATTCAAATATCAAAGTACGTATCAACCGCGCAAAGAAGATGCTTCGTAAATTGCTTGCTCCGCATTTCAGAGAGCAGTTCGGCCAAGTAATGATCGAAAAAGAAATGAGACGCGAAAGAGCGCATTATAAAAAATAGTTTACTGATTTAGGTGAGCATAGAAGATCGCATTATATCATTGTTGGATGGTGAGCTTAGCTCCGCTGATCAGCACGCGCTGTTTGCGGATATTTCTGCTTCACCAAAAAATCAACAATTATTTCAGCATCACCAGATGCTTCGCTCGATGGCGCACTCATCGTTGTCTTCTATCAAAACTCCAGTCGGTCTTGAAAGCCAGATATTCTCGGCTATTGCGGCCATACCGACTCCGCAACCTGTTGCGATTACCCACAACTATCGCCGCTCAGCGATAGCTTCTTTGCTCTTGTTGATCGCTTCGATCGGAACGACGGTATTGCTACGCTCTGACAATACTGTATTTACAAACAGTAATGCTGTAGCTTCTTCCGCCACCACTATTGCTTCGAGCCCACTATCCTCTGCAATGTTGTTTGGTGGTAACTCTTCTGATGTTGCGAATAATTCGAACGCAACATTATCTTCGAATGTGATTCGAAAGAATTCGATCCGTAACGTTGTTGCAATTGATAAAAGGGAGAACCTGTCATCTGATATTATAGATCATTCGAACGAGCGTGCTACTGTTAATCCGGACAATAGTGTAGTTGTAGCATCGCCAGAATTTGCAGCCGTCTCGGCTGCTGATGTTCACTCTGAAAGTTATGGTATTACTCGCAGTAGAGTACATTCGATCGATGGTTTGAGAAATTCTCGTGAAGACTCGTATTCTTCTTTCGAAGTTTCTCTTCAAACATCAAGTGGCTTTACTTCTCCTGCTGATCAGCAGGCTATCAAACCGTTTGCCGAACAGCGTCTTTCGCTTGGCTATCATCTTGGTTATTCCGATGTCGTTGGCGTACGCGTCAGTTCAGGTTTATATCAAGTGCCCGGTGACGTTCAGCAAACAAGCGAGCTTGGCATAACTGTCATGCAACAAGATATGGTTACGCGCCGCTCATTTGGCGGTGAGTTATTCGCTTCGCATCAATTTGCTGGTGTGCTTGGTACGCCATTAACAGCTGTGCTGACGGCGGCGGCTGGTATTATTCCTAACGGCTCGACATTGGCAGCGGAAGCGGGTGTTCGTATCCCATTCACCAACGATGTTGCCTTTAGCGTAGATTTTTCATTGACGAGAGTTCATTCAAATGTTGAGCGTTCTGCAGCGGCGATCAACAACGCAAACTCATCGGCTTCGCCGGTGATGTATGTCGGTTCTGATGTCAGAACGACGCTTAATGGGAGCTTGCATTACGGAATTCAATATAGGTTCTAATATGAAATTTCGTCAAGCATACGGTTTTATTTTTTCTCTCGCGCTAACCGCGGCAGCTGTTAGCTCATGTTCGGTCATAGCGGACGCACCAACAACACCTTCAGCAATTCAGAATGTTGGTCAGTATTATTATCCATTAGAGAAGATCGGTATTCAGTATTGTTATCTTCGCAAAGCACCTTCTGGTACTGATACCGTTAAAATGACGATGATGGGAAATGACCCTCAACCTACACCTACTAATAATATGGCTTGCTTTTCCGCCGGTCTTCATAGTGAAGGTTTACTTACAAATAGCTTATATTTTTCTGTGAGCGATAGTGAGGCATTTTCAGTTGGCAAAACATTCTGCGCAGCGGGTAATAATTATTGGCTCGATCTGAAAGCTCCGCTCACCGAGCATCAGCAATGGACTTTTTCTACCAGCAGTTATTATAGCCCTGGTTTGGTTACGGCCACAGTATTACATCGTGGTGCCAAATTAAAAATGCCCGATGGTAGAGTGTTCGATGATGTGACGCAAGTCTCATACGTCACTTCAAATGCGGATACCACTGTGAAATGGTTTGCTCGTGGGGTTGGGTTGATCTATACCAGTTCGAATCATACTGATTATGATTTCGGCGATCAACTTTGGTTTATAAATCCTACCAAATAAAAAAAGGCTACCGAAGCAGCCTTTTTATTGATCAACATTATTCTGAAAACCATGTCCATTTGTATGGACGATCATCTTGCGCATTGATGGGGAAGTTCTTTACCCAAGGCTGCAACAGATGATAATCTTCATCATAGTACAAAATGATCTGCGGTGCATCGCGTATGGCGATCTGATCGCATTGGCCCCAAAGTTGTAATGCCTTTGCACGGTCGGTCTCGGCAATGGCTTGTTCATATAACTTATCAAATTCAGGGTTACGATAACGCGTTTGGTTGATCGAACTTGGCCCGCTTGAAGGAATACTCTTACTATAGAGTAGGTTCAGGAAGTTTTGAGGATCTGGATAATCAGCGATCCACCCGAGTCGAAAATATGCCGCTTTGCCATCATCGATCATAGGGGTGAGTTGTGACCACTCCTTTACTTCAAGATTAATACTCAACCCAAGGTTTTCCTTGATCTGCCCTTGAATTGCTTGTGCAACATCCTGATTTCTACCACCACCTTTATTGACATACAGCGTAAGCTCAGGAATATTCCCTTTGAGTTCTTTTCTTGCAATATCAAGTTCGGCACGAGCGCTGTCGGCATTATAAACAAAACCTTTTATGTCGTTGAACGGATATCCTGGCATCCCGGGCGGCACCAAACCATGCTCGCCCGGAGCGAAGGCTTGTCCTTTCAAGACATATTTAACGATCTTCTTGCGGTCGATCGCAAAACTGATGGCGCGGCGCAAATGAACATTTGATACTCCCGGGAATTCGCAATTGAATCCGTGAAATTGTGTCGCAAGCGCTGGGATTCTTCCGAGTTGATATTTTTTGTAATCTCCTTTGAGGTTTTTATTCTCATCAACGACATCATTAAAAAATTCGCTCGGAATACGATATTTATGATCGAGCTTGCCAGATTTAAATTCGAGTAGTTCAGATTTATCATCTTGCATAAACGTAAATTTGATCGAGTCGAGATACGGGAGTTGATTCCCTGCATCATCTTTTTGCCAGTAATGATCATTCCGAACAAGCAAGCAATGCCTTCCTTCTTTATACTCAAGGAAGCGATATGGTCCTGTGCCCACGCCATGATGCGTAAAATCTTTGCCATATTTCTCTATTGCTTCATGAGGATAAATATACGCGTTGCTGACGGCAACATAATTGATGAATGGCGAGAAGGCTTTGATGAGCGTTACGACAAAGGTCGAATCATCGGGAGCCTGCAAACCTGCAACACCGCCGCTGAGAGTGGCTTTGCTATCAAAATATTCTTTTGCCCCTTTGATGACCTGAAAATACGGGAGGGCAAGCGTATTGGTTTTTGGGTCGAGTGCACGGCTCCAGGAATAGACGACATCCTGCGCGGTCATCTTCCTGCCTTTCGAGTTAGGAAAGCAAGGATCATCTTGGAAGACGACGTCGGTACGAAGATGGAAGGTATAGGTAATTCCATCAGCTGAAATATCCGGCATTGCTTTAGCAAGACAAGGATGGAATTTCAACTCATTGTCAAACTCGAGTAATTGATCGTAGATATTTCCACCAATGTGTCGGCTGGTTGCATCGTTGATCTGTGGCGGGTCGAGTGAGCGTAGGTCGCCAGTTTCATTCACATTCAATGTGCCACCCATTTTTTTGCCACCTTTGACATCTCGTAATTGGTGCGACGATTGATTCTTGCGTGTGCAAGAAGAAAGCAGGAGTGTTGCAGTAAATGCCAGTAAGATTGTATAACGCATTGTAACGATCGAATAAATGAGTGTAATAGAACCTAAGGATAGGCATTTGCGCTCCCGGCGAACTTCGGAACTTTAGAAATTTTATTTATCTTTAAGCAACTGCACTATAATGATACGCTATACCCGCACATCAACGAGGTTTCGTTCACTCGCAATCGTAGCAAGTTTAATGCTACTATTACTGAGGGGCAGCGCGTCATTCTTACATTCCGATGCTTGCTCTTCTCCCGAGTCCGGAGTTCATCTCAACGCTGCCAATTGTGCTGCGTGTGATCTTGAGACAACGCAAGTCCTCGATACCGGAAATCCGATCGTATTACCCGAAGATCAAGTTCAGCAAATTGTTGACTATTGTAGCGTTGAATCACAAGGCTATCCTTGCACTTATTGTTTTTTGCGAAGCCTCCGCGGACCTCCGAACTTCTCCTAAGAATCATATCTATTTTTTTTATTTTGTGATTTCTGTCAGCGTGTGACGAAAATCACTTCGTAGTATTTATATCTATAATTTTTAAATTGTTATGGCACATTCTTTTATTCGCTATTCACTAGCGATACTCCTCTTTGTATTTGGAACTTGTCAATTGTCTTTCGCGCATAAATCCACAACGCCACTTACCCTTGAACATACTCACTTCACGGTAGTCGTGTATGATTCTGTTCATCGGGCTCCACTCCAGCTTTCGCGAGTTGCCATTCATCGCGGGGCGACATTTATTGTGGGCAAAGTAACTAACGTTTTAGGACGAGCAGATTTTGAAGATATTGAAATTGGCGAATACAACCTCACTGTTTCTATTGTTGGGTATAACCGAGTTGTTAAAAACATATCAATTGCGAATGGTCATCTGATCGATACGATCACCATGATCGAGACCGAGCATGAAGATCTGGTTGTCGAAGGGGATAAGATGATCGAAACAGCGACCATTGACACAAAAATTGGTACGCAAATACTCAATGCCGAAAACTATCATGCCTCACCGGATGCAAGAATAATTAATATGTTGCAGCAAAATATTCTGAGTGCTGCCAAAGCACCAACCGGAGAAGTTCACATCCGTGGACAGCACGGAGAATACTCTTACTACATCGATGGGATACCAATTCCATCAGATGTTTTTGGGGGGCTTAATGAAGTCGTTGATGAGCAGGTTATTGATCGCGCAACGTTCCAAGTTGGCGCACTGCCCGCTGAGTATGGAGGGCAGACGGCGGCGATCATTGATCTGCAAAATCGTGTACCTGCCGGACATTTTCACCTTGATGCTCAATCGTATATCGGAAGCTATCTTGGTCGAGATAATTCTTCACCTGATTCTCTGATGATCTCGGCAGGAAAAATAAAACCGATCGCAAAAAATGGGCAAAGCCTTTCATTGAGTGACCATCTCGGCGACTTTGGTTTTTTTGTTTCGGGAAGCAGGCAGGAGACCGAGCGCCGAATAGATGCTCCGCTACCTTACATCTTTAACAATCACGGATTTGACTATTTTACGTACGGTAAGTTCGATTATATTCTTGGTGAGAATGATTATCTAACTTCGAATATCAATTGGAGCAAGACGATCACGCAAATCCCTTTTGATCCTATAGAAGAGGGGATCAAACACGACGAACAAACAACGACAAACTCATTTCAAACGCTTTCATATTTTCATACGATCAGCCATGAAACTGACAAGGAAAGTGATTTCTTTTTCGGTGCCGCTGCACGTCAGGGAAGTTTATTGTTTAATCCTGGGCAGATCGATCCGCATAACTTTTATTTCTTAAGTGACAGCACGAAAGGATATACCCTTGCTGAAGATAGGAGTTATTCTACCGTTGGGGTACGGTCGAAGATCAACAAACGATTCTCTCACGAATTACTATTGAGTGCCGGCTTTACCTTTACTTCAACCGATGGAACAGGAAAGTTTAGCACGTTTGATACAGTCGGAGCAGCGGGACCGGCAGTGCAAAACAATTATAATGGCACAGATTTTGGGGTATTTCTTCAATCAGAAATTCATCCTGTCGAATGGACTCGTCTTGATATCGGCGTGCGTTATGATCAGCAAATATCGCCTGATAAGCCGTTGCAATCTCAAGTAAGCCCTCGGTTGCGGTGGAATTTATATCTCGATGAATCGAGCACACTTTATTTATCTTACGGGCGCTACTTTATACCGACCAGCAACGAACTGATCAGAAATATTGCTTCGACCGTAAGCACTGAAACAGTACCGACATTTGCTGAACGTGATGATGCTTATGAGATCGGGCTGATACATTCATTTGATTTTGGTCTTCACCTCAAGATGGATGCGTTTCATAAAGTATCTCTTCCTGGTGTTGATGATCAGACTATAGGTTCGAGCTCAATTAAGATCGGTGTTAACATTGCAACAGTAAAAATAACGGGTATCGAAGCGGGTCTCTCTTATAGTGCTCCAACAATACCACTGACGAGTTATATTAATGCTTCTATCACCCACGCGTATGGTTACGGAGCTATTACAGGGGGCTTCCTTCCGATAAACAATATCGGTTCGGGAGTAGATCTTGATCACGATCAACGCTTGGCTGTTGTCACTTCCCTCAGTTATGAGCCGAGTGATTGGTTTTCGAATGTGACCGCTACTTACGGATCAGGATTAGCAAACGGGAATGAAGACTATCAATTCAAGACCGGATTGTTTGATCTTAATCAAGGGGCGCATACGACACCATCATGGGTTGTCAATATATCTGGTGGTTACAAATTCCGTATCGCGGGTGGTACAGAAGTTGAACCTTCTATCTATATAAATAACCTGTTTGACAATGTTCATCCGATCAAAGGTGCATTTTTTAGTGGAGCAGCATGGGAGGAGCCGAGGAATCTGGTCTTTAAGCTGAAGATCAAAATCTAATATTTTTTTTAACACGATGAATGATGGAGGCTCTGATGCGATCCATCATTCATCGTTTAATAAATGATTAGGCTGTTTTCAGTACCGGTTTGATAAACCTTGCGACTACTAATCCTGCCAGAGTCCAGGTGATCACTTCATCGATCGCAAAGACTATACTAAAGTCCATGGGCATATTCATATAGATCATATCTCCGATACGTGCCGAAAGCCCGATGATAATACCGATCATCATCATAAACTTCACA
>JBBRNY010000037.1:0-21417 GCA_038229915.1 Kapaibacterium sp. (SeqCode)
AAGCGGATTATGATGGACTCGCATCGATATATAGCGCGAATGGATATTTTGTTGTGACCTATACCGTTCGCGGCCAAGGCATTGGTGCGGCGGCAGGAAATCAATCGGGTGGAGTACTTAATTGGTTTACTGGTGATCGTGAATTGCAAGATGTTTCCGAGATCATAAATTGGATGCAGTCACGAAAGGAAGTTGATCGCGATCATATTGGTATGGAAGGAATATCACAGGGCGGATTGACAACGTGGGGTTCAGCGATAAAGCGTCTTCCGATAAAATGTACGGTGCCAATTATCGCCAATGTTAACTATGCTGATAATTTTATAAGCAATGGATGCATCAATTATAATTTAGCACTGATCTTAAATTATGCACAGTCATTTGCAAAAGTAAACTTGGGTCCATTTATTAAAGATACGTTGCTTCCGGCATTGAGTGCGGATAATTATAATTATTCGCGTTCATTATTGCTTGGGCGCGACCTTAAAAATCTTATACCTTCTATTAACGTACCACTTTTTCTTCAATGTGCCTGGTACGATCAGTTGTTCGGAAGTAATTACGATTTCGCTTGTTTTAATAATGTGAAATCATCAAAAAAAATATTAATGTGGTCGGGCGATCACTCATTACCACCAACTGCTGCAATCGAAAATGCTCGGCGAATACTCACGCTTCGCTTTTATCAACGATGGCTTAAAGAAGATACGACAGAAACGATTATGTCGAAAGATTCTGAAGCAGGTTTTTTCGATCCGACTAACACCGCGTTGTTAATACTCAATGATACCTCATTCAAAACAAATCAACTCAAGCCTACAACAGCATTGAGATTTTATCTATATCCGTCAGCCGAGTTGTCACAATCGTTTCCGAAGGATTCATTGGTGTTGCCGATCGTGTATGTTCAGAATTTAAGTAATGCATCGGTATCGTTTGTTAGTAATCCGTTCGATACTGACTTTACGATGTATCGAGCAGGAGTGCATTTATCGCTTACTTCAACTGCGACATTGTTTCAAGCAAACCCCATGCTCTATGACGTTGATGATAGTGGCAAGACGATCAATGTTACAAGAGGTTTTTTTGAAGAACGTCCGAATGGACCGAGACCTTCAACACCATTGCCACGGGAGTTTGAACTGAATCCGCAATACCATAATTTCAAAAAAGGACATCGGCTCAGATTAATAGTGAAAGTTGGTATGCCGGTTTCCATACCAGGTGATGAATTCGGACAGTCGCCATACCCACCACAAGAATCGGGGACAACTTCCATTTATAGTACAAAATCATATCCAAGCTATGTTATTCTTGCACCATTTCTGAATATCCAACCTAAAATTGTTGATACTAATAGTTCGGTCAGATATATTGCTGATGAGCAACAAACAGTGAAGCCATCTGTAATTTTATTTCAAGGTGAGGAATTACCAATAGATATAGATGTTACCGAGATTCAATTGCTCGATGCACTTGGACGAAATATCATTCAAGTTGGTACTGTTAACACCAAAACAATCGCTGCGGGGATATATTTTCTTCGTGAGTTAAAAAATAAGATCGTGACAATGCAAAAGGTTTTAATATTACCGAGCCGATGAAAAAAATTCAGACTATTTTAATAGCCAATCGCTCCGAGATCGCTCGTCGAGTGATCAGGTCGGCTCACGAGTGCGGATATAATACTGTCGCGATCTGCTCGCCGCATGATGAATCGGCGTTGTTTGCTCGGGAAGCAAATACTTCTGTGGTGCTGAATGGTAATACTCCAAAAGAATCTTATCTTGACATAGCTCAGGTACTTGCCGCGGCAAAGAAAATGAAAGCTGATGCTGTACATCCTGGGTATGGTTTTCTTTCGGAGAATGCAGAGTTCTCGGAGATCTGTCGCAAGGAGGGAATATCATTTATCGGTCCTACGCCTGATGCAATTACTTTGTTAGGTGATAAGACCAAAGCAAGGATACTAGCTGGTAAACTTGGTGTACCTACCCCGAGTGGGACAACTGTTGCACTGACGAGCGCTGAAGAAGCGATCACTGTTGCAAACAAGATCGGTTATCCTGTACTTCTGAAAGCCGCAGCCGGTGGCGGTGGAAAGGGTATGCGCGTTGTTGATCGCGAAGAAGACATTGAAAGTTCGCTCGAGCGTGCGAAAGGCGAGGCACTCAATGCCTTTGGTGATGATCGTGTGTATGTTGAGAAATATATTTCTCGGCCCCGTCATATTGAGTTTCAAATACTTGCTGATAAACAGGGCAATGTTGTCCATCTTGGTGAACGCGAATGTTCGATCCAGCGCCGACATCAAAAGCTTGTCGAAGAATCACCATCGCCGGTGATGAGTGAATCACTTCGCAAAGAAATGGGAGAAGCAGCGATCTCGCTCATTCGAGAAGCAAAGTATGATGGTGCGGGCACGGTTGAGTTTTTGGTTGATGAGCACGGCAAATATTATTTCCTCGAAGTGAATACTCGTTTGCAAGTCGAGCACCCTGTTACAGAATTCGTGACCGGTTATGACCTCGTTCGCGAGCAATTCAGTATCGCAGAGGGAAACAAACTTTCAATGAAGCAATCTGATGTTGTCATGCGAGGACATTCTATCGAAGTACGCATACAAGCGGAGGATGTTTGGAGTGATTTTTTGCCGAGCCTTGGTACAGTTAGTTACGTAAGGCATCCCGGGGGCGCATTTGTGCGCAATGATAGCGCGCTTTATCCTGGACTTGTAGTTTCGGGCTTTTATGATTCGCTTCTCGCGAAGTTGATCATTTGGGACAATACTCGCGATGGTGCGATCAATCGGATGAAGCGGGCACTCGAAGAAATGCGAATCGTCGGTGTTTCGACGACAATACCGTTTGCACGATTTGTTATGGAGAACAAGACGTTTCGTGAAGGAAAACTTTCGACCGCATTTGTGAACGAAGAATTTACAAAAGAGATCAGTCAGAAACTGTATCAAGACTATATTGATAAATATACACCTGCATTCCTCGCCGCGGCGAAAGAGTTGAACGAGAAAAAGAATAGAACATTATTTGTTTCTTAGAGAAGGAAAAACTATGCACCATGAAATTGAATGTACGTGGCAAGGGAAGATGGAATTTGAGGGCAAATTAAACGGCCATACGATCATCCTCGATACAACGCCAGCAGGCGGCGGCGAAAACCACGGCGCATCTCCCAAGATATTACTGCTTTTGGCGGCTGCCGGTTGCACGGGAATGGATGTCATACCAATGCTCAAAAAAATGCAAGTGCCTATCACCGGTCTTAATATTCGTGCTATTGCCGATGGTACCGATGTTGATCCGAAAGTGTATACGTCTATGAAGATAATCTATGAATTTCTCGGTAACGATCTTGAATCATATCGTGATAAACTCGAGCGCGCAGTTTCGCTTTCACAAGAAAAATACTGTGGGGTGTCGGCGATGCTCTCAAAAGCAATGGAGATCACAAGCGAAGTCGTGATCGTATAAGATTTTACTGTACCGTCATCTACTTACACCGACGGTATGCTAACTCTTTACGATCGTAAACTCGACACGTCTATTTTGTGCACGCGTTTCTTCGGTATCGTTGTTTACCAGAGGCTGGGTTTTACCATAGCCTTTTGATGAGAGGCGTTTTGCGTCTATACCTTTACTAACAAGATACGTCAGCACCGATTTTGCACGATTGGTGGACAGATTCATATTATATGAGTCGCTGCCGACATTGTCGGTATGACCTTTGATAGCAATTTGTAACGTAGGGTTTTCGTTCAAGAATGTTACAACTCTGTCAAGCTCGGAATAGGAGTCGGACTGAAGGTCGGACTTTGCCGTTTCGAAGAAAATATTATTAACGCGAATAGTTTGATTTACTTCGATCGGTGCAAGATACAAATCTTTTGTAATTTCGGTATATTGATTTATTTGCGATGCATCGACATTTGCATTCACACTGACAAAGCCCGGTGCTTCGCCACGGAAACCATATTTCTTTCCTGCCGGTAGAACGATCTTATACGCACCATCAGTACCATTTGAAAGTGCAACACCGGCATCACCGTTTTTCGAGAATACTTCGTAGCGAATACTCGAAGCAAGCGGCTGTTTTGTTTTTTGGTTATATACATGACCACTCACGAGAATAACGGGTTTTGGTCTGAGAGACTCTTCGAGTTTGATGCGATAAATATCTTCATTACCAAATCCACCACTGGCTCCTGAGACAAAATATGCATAATCACCTTTAGCCGTCAGCGAGTAATAAGCATCAAAGCCCGGGCCATTTATCTGAGGGCCCATATTGACGGGTTTTGACCAATGCTTCCAGCTATCGTCAAGGCGATGTGAAACAAAAATATCTCGCCCTCCATACCCGCCATATCCATCACTGGCAAAATATAACGTTACCCCATCGGATGCAAGAAAGGGACTTGCATCTTTTGAAGTAGTATTGAGCTCGGGACCACAATCCATCGGTGTAGTCCATGAACCATCATTGGAAAGAAAGCTAACATAAATATCACGTTCGCCGATCGTCGAGTCACTTTCAATTGCCATTAATATCTCGCGCCCGTCATTGGCAAGACAAAAATCAACATACTTGCTCTTATTATTAAAGTTTTTAATATCGATCGGCTGTGGAAATGACCAACCATCTACAATGCGGTGGGAGATCGATGCACCTTGGGTGACCGAGCCATCACTATTATAACGATTACTCAGGAGCAAGGTATTGCCGTCGGGTGTGATCGATTGTGCGGCGTTATTAGAAGTATTAGAGATCGGTTTGCCAATGTTTTTTGCAATTGACCATGAGCCATCGCTTTGAAGGGTAGAAAACCAAACATCTTGATCTGCGCCTTGTCCCATGTTTTCTGGGTGACCTTCACGAATAAAAAAAAGAGTTTTTCCATCCGGTGAAATGACCGGTCGAAGTTCGGTGTACTGAGTATTGATATTGGGACCAAGATTCTCAGCTTTCGGCTCGTTTTGAGCGTCAGCCTGTTGTGTAAACACAATGAATACGAACGCAAAAATAAAATAAGCAAGGGACTTCATTTTCTGATTCCTCAAAAATAGTATTTATGATAAAAAATGTACAATCCCTCTATGCAAAGATACAACGAAGAGGAATATGCTCTTCTGTAAATGAGATTCTTAAGATACGATTCTTTACTATTTAATACCGGAACACTCTCGTTACTCCACTGTAACCGACTTTGCGAGATTTCTTGGTTGATCGACATTCGCGTTTCTTGCGGTTGCCATATAATAGGCGAGCAATTGCAATGGCACCACCGAGAGAATAGGGATGAGCATCGGTAAGGTGTTTGGAATATAGATCACGTGCTCGGCGATATGAGAGATCTCTTCGTCGCCTTCGGTTGCTATAGCAATAAGTTTACCGCCACGAGCACGGACTTCCATAATGTTCGAGACAACTTTTTCATAGACATCGTCTTTGGGTGCAACGATTACTACTGGCATATTTTCGTCGATGAGTGCGATAGGACCGTGCTTCATCTCTGCGGCCGGATAACCTTCAGCGTGGATGTATGAAATTTCTTTGAGCTTGAGTGCGCCCTCTAATGCAACGGGGTAATTGTAGCCGCGACCGAGATAGAGAAAATGATCGGCATCCTTAAACTCGGCAACGATCACTTTGACCATCGCTTCACAACTTTCGAGCAATGTAGCGATCTGATCGGGAAGTGCAGTGAGTGCGCGGATATATTCTTTTCCATCGACGACTGACAAACCTTTCATTCTGCCGAGCATAATCGCAAGCAGTGCAAGCACGGTGACTTGTGAAGTAAATGCTTTGGTCGAAGCAACACCGATCTCTGGACCTGCGTGAATATAAACACCGCCATCAGATTCACGGGCGATCATCGAGCCGACGACATTCACGATACCATAAGCTTTCGCGCCTTTACGTTGTCCTTCGCGCATCGCGGCAAGAGTATCAGCCGTTTCGCCTGACTGGGAGATCACGATCATAATATCATCGGAGTTGATCACCGGATTTCGATAACGAAATTCGCTGGCATACTCAATGTCAACCGGAATTTGTGCAAGCTGTTCGAGCATATTCTTGCCGATAAGACCAGCGTGATAGCTCGTTCCGCAAGCCGAGATCACAATGCGACGTGCGCGTCTGAATTCAGGCAGGGCATTGCGAAGGCCACCCAAAATGGTGGTGCCTTCGTCTTCGATCATCCTTCCGCGCATAGCATCACGAACAGTTGACGGTTGTTCATGAATTTCTTTGAGCATAAAATGCTCATAGCCGCCTTTTTCGATCTCTTCGAGTTTGATCGTAATTTCTTCGACCGTTTTATTGACGACAACATCTTCGATCGTGCGTGTCTTAACTCCATTGATCGTCACCGTTGCGATCTCGCCGTCGGAGAGATAGATTACGTTTCGAGTATGCGCCACGATAGCCGAGGCATCGCTCGCGATAAAATTTTCATTATCACCAACACCGATCAAGATCGGCGAGCCTTTACGAGCACAGACGATCTCGCCAGGTGAGTCTTTTGCCAGGACGCAGACACCGTATGCACCAACAACTTCGTTCAATGCTAAGCGAACAGCCTCGGTAAGGTTTGTATCTTTTGAATAGAACTCGCCTACGAGATGAGCAAGCACTTCGGTATCGGTTTCGCTTTGGAAAGTATGGCCACGTCCGATGAGTGTTTTTTTGATCGAAGTATAATTTTCGATGATGCCGTTATGTAGCAATGCAATGTTGCCACTTTGGTCGGTATGTGGATGGCTATTGACATCGCTCGGTGCACCATGAGTTGCCCAACGAGTATGCCCAATGCCAATAGTGGCAGTACTTGCGCTATGGCGAAGCAGTTCTTCAAGAACGCTGACTTTGCCAGCCTTTTTGAGGATCACTAAATTATCTTCGTCGATGCTACCCTTTGCACCTACTTGTTCGATCGTTGCAATACCTGCAGAGTCATATCCGCGATACTCCAAGCGCTTGAGCCCGGCAAGAATGATTGGTCTTGCTGTACGATTTCCGATATATCCGACGATACCACACATAATTCGACAAAAATAAAATAATCCCTGACTATAACGTATTTCTGAAAAAACTGTTACTCAGGTGAGGTAAGATAATTAGGGGAGAAGTTTATGACACATTTCAATTTTGTCATTCAAATTCTAACCTACCATAAATAGAAAGAATGAAATACGCATTACTCATAGAATATGATGGCACTGATTTCGCGGGTTGGCAAGTGCAGCCTCGTGTCAGGACAGTGCAGGGTGAACTTGAAGATGCACTGAAAACATTATTCGGGAAGTCTATTACCTTGTTCGGTTCAGGGAGAACCGATTCGGGTGTTCACGCCCGAGCGATGGTCGCACATTGTGAACTTGAGCTAAGTGAGTTGCTGCCGATCTGGAAATTAACGGAGGCATTAAATTCTCTCACGGGGCACGACATTGCTATCCGAGAAGTGCGTGAAGTAAATGAAGATTTTCATTCTCGGTTTTCTGCGCTTGAACGAACATATAGATACTCCATTACAAAAAAGAGAAAAATTGCGATTGGCAGACAATATAGTTGGTGTATCGCGAATGAATTGGATGTTAATGCAATGGGCATATTATTTACTTCGCTTGTGGGTGATTATGATTTTACATCGTTCTCAAAGAATACTGAAGATGTCGAGCATTTTCGGTGCATCGTCACTCAAGCGCGAATGGATGTTTCTGATGATGAGATCGTGCTATGGATCAGTGCGAATCGTTTTGTTCGTGGCATGGTCAGGGCACTTGTTGGTGCGACAGTTGAAGTCGGTAAGGGTAGGCTGAGTGCTGAGCAATTCGATGCACTTTTAAAAGAGCCTGTCGAAGCCGACCGCGCTCGCTATCTCGCTCCGGCACACGGACTGACATTCTGGGGAATTCGGTATCGCGAAGAGTTTGGGTTGTGGTTATGATGTACTTGAATAACAATTTTGAAGTAAGTACGAAAGCCACCAGTATGTCATTCTGAGGGAGCAAACAAATATTTTTCATTTAGATAATATTTCAGCGACCGAAGAATCTCCGCCGGCATAAGACCTCGTGATTAGAGCATTGAAGCAACTGTGCAAATCAGGAAGACGATATTCGATCTTGGTCAAATATCAGTGCCGTATGAATTTTATTAAAGGATTCTTTGTAAAGTAATAGTGACCAAACGTATTGTAATCGTTATTTTTTTGCTCCTGGGTGCTCACTCGGCGTATTCGCAACATATTGCGAATTATGCTGGCGAGTTCTTGCAGCTTGGCGCAGGGGCGCGTTCGCTCGGTCTTGGCGGGGCGGCGATTGCTATTTCTGAAGATGTAACGGCAGGGTATTGGAACCCGGCAGGTTTACCTGCGCTTGATTACCCGATGATCGGCGGAATGCATGATGCGAAGTTTAATAATACTGTCCAATATGATTATGGAGCGATCGCATTGCCGCTCGGGCGATCAGCAACCGTTGCTCTCTCGGTGTTCCATATTGGTATCAATGATATCAAAGATACGCGCAATGCGTTCATTGATAGGTCAGGAACCGGCACATTCGATGACGAAAATTATCTTGACTACACAAAAGTCACTACATTTGGCAATTATGATTGGGGCGTATATCTCTCTTACGGACAAGCAAAAGATTCGACATTCTCTTATGGAGCAAGTGTAAAATTTCTTATTCGCAAGTTGGATGCTGACAATAAAGCGACCGGTATTGGTTTTGATGCTGGGATCAGATACAAACCGATGCCGAACCTGACACTCGCTGCAGTTGGGCAAGATATTACCACGACGCTCTTATCTTATACTTCCGGTAACAAAGAGTTGGTCTCGCCGACTCTAAAACTTGGCGCGGCATATTCGTTTGATCTGTTTTCGGATAGGATGCATACGATCATTCCGGTTGCTGATCTCGATATTCGTTTCGAAGGGAGAAAACAAATTTCTGAGGTTTATCTCGGACCATTTAGTGGTGATATTCATTTGGGTCTTGAGTATCAATTTAAAAATATTGTTGCCATTCGAGTTGGATATAGCGATACAAAAGCCCTGACGCTTGGAGCAGGTATTCATCTCCCAAAACTTACTATCGATTACGCCTTCCAAAAATTCGACGCACAAGATCAATTGGGCAACAGCCACAGAGTGAGTTTTGCGTTCTCGCTCGAACGAGAGAAGTGGAAACGGGTGCAGTAATTACATTCTTTGCATCAGTAGAGCCGACTTTAGTCGGCTCAAAATCTAAGAGTATTCTTGCTGTAAAACTATTTCCTTACAACAACTTTCTTTGTTTCGACAAATGGTTTTCCGTTGTCAGTGTAGCCACTTATCCTTGCGAAGTATGAGCCGTTGGTGGTTGCAGACCAATGATACTCGTTGCTATTTTGTATCTCATTGACACGATTGCCAAGTACATCAAAAATTTCTATTGATGGCGACTCAACACCTGTTGTAATAATATGTACATCGCCACTTGATGGATTGGGTGAGACCGTAATATTAACTGGGGTGTGCTTTGTATCACGGACAGCCGCATTGGTATTTGTTCGGAGTCCTTGCAAATGAAATTGCAATGCTTGTAAACCAAGTTCGGTATTGATAATTAGTTCGTTATAGAGCACATCAGGCGATGAGGTCGATAGATTTATTGCGATTGACATTGAGTCGCCCGGAGCAAGAGTGAACGGCAACGAATTTGTTGGGGTGATATTTCCAATAGAATATCCCGAGGTATTATCTCTCAAAGAAACTGATGTCACCTTGATATTTTTCGTCTGATTATTATAGAAATAAAACTTCTGCGAAAAAGATTGTCCCGTGCCACTCATCGCAAGTAGCAACTGCTCGCTATCATTCGGGAAGAGTGGTGTTGCTGTCGCAGGATCGGTTGGTGTTATAGCGAGCCCAATAATAACAAATCCGGCACTGCAAAGACCCGACTGAATTATTATGTTGGATGCGTATCGATACTTTACGTATGGCTTAATTGTCTTTGGAGTGAATTGAATTTTAAAAGAGTTTGTCCCAAGTGGCGCTAATGTTAATGGGAAGGGATTGCCAACGACTGAGAATGCTTCGGTATCACTCCAATTAGAAACAGCATTCGTTATTGTTATAGGTGTAGTTCTATTGCTTTTTAAGTTTATTGTTCTTGCAAATGTGCCATTTAATAATATAGGTCCAAAGACATTTGAATCAATATATGCATTGAAGCATGGCTTTAGTAGCAAAGTATCAATGCTTGAGCTGGCAATTACTGATAGACGTATAGTATAAGCTGAATTCCCGATAATATAAACAATTGTACCATATCCATTAATATCATGTAAGTTTGGTGCTTTGGGGGAATAGCAAATATTGAGAATGTTCACTTTTTCACCAGGTAGGATAATCAATGGATATTTATAGTTTTCTGAGATGGCTAAGCTAGGATCATCAGAATATATATCATAAACCTGAGTAATAATGATAGGTTTTTTTGAGTTGTTTAAAATATAGTTAGGAACACAAGTAGTTGTTTTGGCAGGGACATCGCTGATCTCATAGCTTGCATAGTTATTGTAAGATAACGGTAGAATAAGTGAATCAAATGTTGGTGCAATATTATGCCACACAGGAAGTTCATATCTCTGGTTTGATGTATCAGTAATTGAATAGAATGCTCGAGTAGTGCCCATAAAATTATCATTCATTTCTCTCTTATATTGAGGGATGAACCTGACGGTATCAATCACACTTCCATTGGGTAATATCGGAAAAGTCACGCTATGCAAATCCGATCCGTTTATACGAACAAAATCTTCATTATAGTGATAATCCGTCTGAGTTAGTAGTGTTACCAAAATCGTCTTATTGGTGACATTCGTGATCTTTATCCAACCTGTCGCAGTATCCCCGTAGGAGATGAACTGTGTGTAGTTGAGCGAGCTCCCGCCTGAGGAGGTTTCAATAGTAAAGTCTTGCGAAAACCCTACTGTTGCAAAACAGAGTAGAAATAGTGACACGATAACCTCAAAATGTCTTTTCATAGCGATTGTAGAATTTGCTTATAGTAGTAAAACTATCGAGAGGGCTCGAAGTTACAAAGAATAGCCATTTTATTTTATAGGTGCTCAAATTATTAAATCTCACAAATAAAGTGATGGGCACCTTGCAAATCAGTGTTTTATGTAGTATATTGGGATATAAAATACATATATTTGAGTGCTAATTGGCTACACTCCACCATTGATGTCATCCTGAGCGCTTGCAAAGAATCTGAGACACAAGCATTCCGAAAGTTCAGATTCTTCGCATTCGCTCAGAATGACAACCTTTAAAGATTTGGTGAGTCAGTCAGCACATAATCATTTTTCAAGGAGATACTACAATGTCACTTTACGATTCATCGAACAGAAACATTTGGCAGGAGACATCTGCGTTTACCGATGCTCTTGCGCAAGAGGTTGAGCAGAAATACAATATGGCTTACGAAGATGTTAGTGTTTTTGTTGGCGAAAGTGTGCGCCAAAATACGCAAGCCGCTTATCGAAAAGCTATCCGTCTGATAGATACTGATTTTTGCAAGAAAGTATTGGTTATTAACAGTAGTGTCCGTCAGCATTGGGCACTTGCCGAGGCTCGGAAGATCGATGGGCGTATTGGCGACCAAATTTCAAAACCGGTGACGGTTATCGGTTCGCCATGTGGCGATCTGAGCGCACATTTCGACCAGATCAGCGAAATGATCTCGCGGCATAATATCGAAGTGGTGATGATCAACTCTTGGGAATTTGCCTCGCGCGATACGCGCTATAAAGATAATCTACTCTACAAGATACGCTGTTTGATCGAATCGCAAGGGGTATCGGTCATTATCTATTCGCATCAAATGAAGTCCGAACCGAAACACGTCGGCATTGCAAAGCGTGGATGTCTGGGGAAGTTGTCGGCAATTGCCGGATCGATCACGACCGTAGAACTTGACGAACAATATGCTATCGAGCGCGAAATGGAATGGAGCAATGCAAATGTCGAAATTGCCGAAGAGACAAGAAGGACATTGCAGCCGACCATCATCGAAGAGAAGCCCACGATTGAGAATACCCGTGAAGCGATAGAGACACCTCCAAGTATTGGAGTTGATATCTCGACCTTCCTCAACCGATTCACACCCCAGCCGGAGATAGAATCTGAAGTCGAAGCCGTAGCCGAATACGAACTCGAAGAACTGGAGTATGCGTAAACTTAGAATCTTGAAAATAAAAGACTTAAGTGGCGCCCGAGGAGGCAAAGAGAAATGACCTACTCATTACGGATTATTTTATGTATGCATATGTTGACAAATCATCGCATCATACATACATATTCATTTATTAAGCAAATCTATGAAATATAGCTTGCTATTTTCTACTCTTTTCGTTGCACTTGTATTTCATACAAATGTGTATTCGCAGATCGTCAGGTTTGATTCGGTTGAGATACGATTTAAAGGACTACAAGTGAATCATTATTATCACAGTTTAGGTGGTCATTGTAACGGTGAATCAAGCAATTCTTACTTTGACACAAAACGGTGGGTGCTTAATATTAAAACAGATACTACAATTATTGATACTACGATTTTGACTTCAAACACACAATTCGGTGGCTCAGACGTTACTTGGCACAACGGAAATTTTTTTACAGTTTTTAATTCAAACGGGGCAACTATTGATTCCTTCCTTTTCCATTATGAAGAAAGCTATAATAGTCATAGTGCATCAAGAAACATCATTATAAAATTTGTAAATGTAAATTACATTGAAGATAATAGTGTAGTAATCATTTTAATTGATAGTTCAATAATCAAGAAGAGCAGATTCTACTATAATGATCTTACGACTTATTATTCTAAGGGGGAGTGTGAGATTGGTGAATACTTTACAACTGTTCTAGATACAAACTGTAGCGCCGTTGTGACATTTTACAAACATGATCCAAATAGTTATACAAAACAATTGCCAACGACATCAAGCGATAATTTTATTTTTCCGACGCTTGCTTCATCATCGTTGAACATCCACTTCCAAAATCTTACCGATGATAAACTTGTCATTGGCGATTTGCTTGGTCGGGAAGTTCTTGTTCGTGACATCGCTGAGGGTGGAGTAGATTTTTCGGTGAATGTCGCATCGCTGCTGAATGGTGTCTATTGGTGTCGGGTCGGAAGCCGAGTTCAGAAGTTTATCGTCCAGCATTAAATTAAAATAATGAAATACATCCTATTGATAAGCTTTGTGTTCTTCTGCCAACAGTTGTTTGTTGATGAAGCCGTTGCACAAACGGATAGCGTAACACTTGTCTTGCATAATATCCCGGTCAAATCCTGTTCCGATTTTCGGGATTTCAAGACTTCCAAAGCCAATTGCGATACTAATGAATTGTTTTCTTTTAACGAGTCATTCTTATTGGGTTCGATTCGTCATCTTAGCGATACTATAGAATATTCATTCTATAAAATCGATACAATATATGAACCAGCAAATTCGAGAGTGATCGATTCCACTAAATGCAATTTGCTTATAGTCTTTCCAACAGCGGATAGTAGTATAGCAAATATCTCTCTAAATTCTAATACGTATTCTCGGACTGAAACTGTGTTCTTTTCGGTCTATCAACTGACCCACTCTGTAAATTTTTCAATCGAAGGGGTAACTTTTTTTAGAGTGGGGCGAATGCTCTCGGAATCCTTAGGTGGTGATAAAATTCTTGACCGACATCTCTACTTTAATAGTGATTCGAATAATTATTCTACATCCGAATCGGATGGAGATACTTATTGGCATAGCAGCGATAGTGCTTTGGGAAGAGTTGGAGCATCTTCTTCTATTACAATCAATCTTTCCACCCAAGCAATATTAGGCGTTAGTTCTAATGCTGTTTTGTCCGATATGATTTTGCATGTTTTCCCGAACCCATCTTCAAATAGTATTTCTATTACCACTCAGAAATCCACTCCTGAACTACTGTCAGTATTTGATCAACTCGGACAACGTGTTGCTGTTTTTGATAATGTCACTCTCGATCAGCCATTCCAAATGAATGTCTCCGCTTTTCCTTGCGGGGTATATCGAGTAAGGGTAGGGGATAAGATGGAGAAGTTTATAGTCCAGCATTAAGAATATTTTCCGAGCCAAATTTGAACCTCCCTTGGGGATAAACGTTATATTCTGACTATATTTTAGAAATTGAATGTCAGAATTATCGAAAACCGAGTTAGCTAAAGCCTATACACCGCAAGATGTCGAGAAGAAATGGTACTCGACATGGGAAGCCGGTGGATTGTTTAATGCGTATCGTCCTGATGAAGCACCTCAGGACCCAACGGGTCGCCGCGCCGATGATAAGGCTCCGTTCGTGGTCTGTATGCCGCCACCAAATGTGACGGGTATTTTGCACATGGGTCATGCCTTGAACAATACAATACAAGATACCTATATTCGATATCATCGTATGCTTGGCCACGAAGCCCTTTGGATGCCCGGCACCGATCATGCGGGTATCGCAACCCAAACCAAGGTTGAAAAGCAGCTTCGTGATGAAGGCAAAACTCGTTATGATCTGGGAAGAGAACAATTCGTAGAAAAAGTTTGGGATTGGAAGAATACGCATAGCGATTTTATCGAACAGCAACTCCGTGCACTTGGCTGTACACCCGATTGGCGACGCTTTACCTTCACGATGGATGAAGGATATTACAAAGCTGTTATCGAAGCATTTGTCAGACTTCACGAAAAAGGCTTGATCTATCGCGGGAAGAGAATCATCAATTGGTCGCCGCTGGCACAATCGGCATTATCCGACGAAGAGGTTATTCATCGCGAGACTCAGGGCAAATTACATTTCTTTCGTTATCCGCTTATTGATCGCAAAGCTGATGAGCCTGAATATATTATTATTGCAACGACTCGACCCGAGACGATGCTCGGTGACGTTGCGGTTGCTGTGAACCCGAATGATGAACGGTATCAGAAATTGATCGGTCGGAAGTTGATGCTTCCGTTGATGAATCGCGAAATTCCGATCATCGCCGATGATTATGTTGATAAAGAATTTGGTACTGGATGTGTAAAGATCACTCCTGCGCACGACCCAAATGACTTTGAGATCGGCAAACGACACAATTTGCCTCAGATCAATGTGATGGATACCAAAGCAACGATCAACGATCTTGGCGGAGTGTATCAAGGCTTAGATCGCTACGATGCTCGTAAGAAAATTCTTGTTGATCTTGAAGCACTTGGTTTGATCGAGAAGATCGAAGATTACACCAACTCCGTCGGGTATTCCGAACGTGGTGGCGAAATGGTCGAGCCATATCTTTCCGATCAGTGGTTCGTTAAGATGCAGCCTTTAGCCGAGCCTGCATTGCAGGTTGTCGAAGATGGACTTATCAAGTTTCATCCTGAACGATGGGTCAATACGTATCGTCATTGGATGACGAATATACGTGATTGGTGTATCTCGCGACAATTATGGTGGGGACAGCGAATCCCTGCTTGGTATGGTGAGAACGGTGAGATATTCGTCGGTCGTGACGAGAACGAAGCTCGTATCAAAGCCGATGCCGCTCACTATAAAGGAAAGTTAGTACAAGATGAGGACGTTTTAGATACGTGGTTCTCTTCGTGGCTGTGGCCTTTTGCTACGTTCGGTTGGCCAGATAATACCGCTGATCTTCAAACGTTTTATCCGGGACATCTTTTATCGACCGCACCAGATATTATATTCTTCTGGGTAGCGAGAATGATCATGGGTGGTTTGGAATTTATGAAGGATATGCCAAAACTTGATGGCACACCTCGAACGAAAATGGAAGACTTGATTCCGTTTCGTGATGTCTATTTTCATAACATTATTCGCGACCAGCAAGGTCGGAAGATGTCGAAGTCTCTTGGCAATTCGCCTGACCCGATCGATCTGGTCGGGAAGTATGGTACCGATGCTGTTCGATTTACACTTTTGTATCTTGCTCCGCTTGGTCAGGATGTAAGATTCGGTGAAGAGAATTGTGAGCAAGGGAGAAACTTTGCAAATAAGTTGTGGAATGCAACTCGCTTCGTTATGATGAAACGAGATGAATACGTCTCGAAGCAATCGGAGCCGAAGTTTGAATCACCCGATGCCGAGACCAATGGCAGTGTTCAATTCACTGCGTTGAAAGCTAACGGTGCAAGCTTCTCAACGATTGTACCGTCATCACTTGCCGATCGCTGGATATTATCACGAGCCAATCGCACAGCACGTGATGTGAAGAAAGCCTTTGACGATTATCAGATCAATGAAGTCACGAAGATACTGTATGATTTTATTTGGAAGGATTTCTGCGATTGGTATGTCGAAGTAGTCAAGATACAACCCGATTCGACGCCATTAGCCGTAGAAATTCTTGAAGGCATATTACGAATGCTCCATCCGGTGATGCCATTTGTGACCGAAGAGTTATGGCATGCTTTGACTGGGAATGATGTCTCTGTCATGATCGGTCGTGATGATTATATCTCAGCAGATGAAGGGAAGATCAATGATTCAGCCGAAGCGAATTTCGAATTTATTCAACGCATCGTTGAGTCTTCACGATTGCTGAGAGCCAATGCCAAGATCGCACCGTCGAAGCCGGTTGAGATGATCATTCGAGTGAATCAAGATGCTGATCTAACGTTGATAGAAACCTCGAGAGAGATCATTGAGAAGATGACTCGTTGTGGATCATTGGGTATCATACCGGAAGGTGGTCCCGAACTTTCTAATAAAGAATATTCATCTGATCTTGTTGGTGGCAGGGCGCAAGTTTTTCTGAAACTTGAGGCGGTCTCTGAAGAAGATTCGAAAAAGGAAAAGGATAGACTTCAGAAAGAACTTGAAAGAATTCTGAAACAATACGAAGCACTTAAGAGTAAATTGTCAGACGAGAAGTTTACGTCTCGTGCGCCACAAGATATCATCTCAAAAGAGAAGGTAAAGCTTGCCAGCTTTCTCTCGCAGATCGAGAAATTGAAGGTTGGAATCGAGAACTGATACTTGAGGAAAGATCATATTTAAGAAAACTAATTGTAAAACCAAATAGTTATAGACATTGCGCCGGAGGGTAGATACTGGGCTTTGATCACTTTTGCCACAGCCCTATGTATGATCGATTTTATAGAACCTCCGAGCAATAAAAGAGTGCCACTCTCATCGGCACAATACGATCATTAACAAACAGAGTACAAGAGTAACTTAGGTAAAACCTCTTTTTCGAATAGAACGGTACGTTCCGATCAATAAACATTGTCCATAGTACCGAAGCCCTTTCGAAGGAAATCTATTTATTAGCAATTGCTCCTTGGCTCACTAAATGAAATAATTGTTTCTTGGCTCCTAATTTAAAACAACTGAAAGGATTCTAAATGATAACCATCGTAGGCGGCGGCTATACCGGTTTGATCGCTGCATATCTTCTCCACCGTGCTGGAAAAGAAGTCACTCTCATTGAATGGTCACGCGGACTCGGCGGCAGAGCATCGACACATAATGTCGGTTACCGCACTATTGACGTGGGGACACAAAAGATCGATCTCGGAAAAGACTCAACAAATAAGATCGAGAAACAAGGTCGCGAACTCCTTCGCAAGATCCTTGCCGAGCGTGGGGCACTCGAACGCCTCAAGAAGATCCCAAATAATATTTTAGAATTTGATGGTAGGGCACTTGCCTCAGTCAAGAACGTTGAACCAGAATGGTATTTTCTCGAAGGCGGTATTAAAACGCTTTCTGAGGCGATTATGAACGAGATCCCGGTTCGTAGTCACTCAAGAATAAGCGACATCGTTGCTGGAGATAAATCACTAAAGCTGAAGAATCAGCGTGGCGAACTTCGCGACACGAGTACTCTTATTCTTGCTATTCCGGCTCCCGATGCCCTGAAACTTCTTCAGCCACACGAAAGTGATTCAAGAACGGTCAAGAAGCTTTGCTCATTGCTCGGAGAAGTAGAATATGCTCCTATGGTTGGGGCGATATTTGGCATTCCAAAGTTAAAGTTGAATGCAAGTTTCTCAACGATGTATTCAACCGACCCCACAGCTCCGATCCTTTGGCTTTCACGTGAGCAAAAGAAACGTAAGCTGGGTATGTACCGCAGTGAAAATGCCTTCTATCTTGAACTCGGTTCAGAAGCAAGCAAAGAGTGTATTGATAAAGATGACAACGTTGCGTATGCAGTGATCGAACGAGTTTTCGAAGAAGCCCTTGATATTGCTCTTCCTGATATGAGCTATAGCGAGATCAAGCGTTGGCATAGTGGCGTGGTGAAGCGCAGTCCGTTCAAAGCTGGCGATGTCCAGAAAGTAAAGCTTGCCGGTGTTCCGGTCTATCTCGGAGATGATTATATCGCTGGTCACACATCACTCGCGGCGAGTGTGATGATCGGCAAACAGATAGCTGACGAAATTTGTGGTGTTGATACCGAAAAGTACATTGCTGATCCTGCTCGTGCTCAGGCAATGGTCGAAGAATCACAATGGAATGCTATCATACCTCCGAAGAAGGATTCTCAGAAGCCAAAGTTGCAAAGCAAGGATCCGAATTCGAAAACTCAGCAAGAGCGTCGCAAGAAGATCAAAGCAATGCGCAAGAAAATGAAGCGCATGGAAAAATTTGAACAGCGCCCAAGATTTCAGCAACGCCCATGGGGTGGTCCGCCACGTCAAGGTGGAGGTGGAGGCGGATGGCGCCCAAATAATAACCAAGGTGGTGGTTATGGCGGCGGAGAGAGAAGACCATACCAGCAGGGTGGTGGCCAACGCGGTGGTGGTTACAGCAGACCACAACAAGGTGGAGGTTATCAGCAAAGAGGTGGTTACCAGCAAGGTGGAGGTGATGGCTATCAGCAGAGGACTCCTCGTCGCGTAGTACCAGTGTTCCAGACTCGGAACCCAGGTAGCTATGATAATCGAGACAATAGAAATTTTGATCGTCCACAACAGGGCGGAGATCGTTATAGCCAAGGACAAGGTGGTGGTTACAATCCAAGATATAATAACCAGCAAGGTGGCGGCGGCTATCAGCCACGTCAAGGCGGTGGCGGTGGTGGATATAACCAAGGTGGCGGCGGAGGCTATCAACCACGTCAGGGCGGTGGTGGCGGTGGATATAATCAAGGTGGCCAAGGCGGCGGCGGTTATCAGCCTCGTAACAATGACTATAATCAAGGCGGTGGCGCACCTCGTCAAAACTATCGAGATCAAGGCAATAATGACGGACGATATACTCGTCCACCACAGCGCGGTTATGTGCCAGGAAGCTATCGTGGTGGAAGTGGCGGCGGTCGTCCACCTCAAGGCGGCGGCGGATATGGAGGAGGGGATAATCGTGGTAGCAGTGGTGGTTATCAGCCACGTCGTCCATTCAATGCAGGAGGATTCGATCCGAATCGTCCTCCAAGAAAGAACAGCAATCCGGATAACGACAACTACGGCAATCAACGACCACCGGAAGATAAAGAATAGTGCACAAAAAAATGGCTTGCTTCTCTTACGAGAGCAAGCCATTTTGGTCTGATAACCCGAAGGTTATTTAGCGCACTTTCTTCTTATGGCGATTTTTTCTCAAACGTTTCGTCCGCTTGTGAGTTGCCATTTTATGACGCTTACGCTTCTTTCCGCTTGGCATAATAGATGTTTAGATAATAAAATTTGACAAGCCTAAAACAATACTGAGCCGATAGAGTTTCATTAAAGACGATACTGAATTCACCCTTTATATGGTATCAAGACCGTCAAATAGGTACCGTACGGCTCTATGGACGATTTCTTGACGTTCTAACGCCTTCTTTTTATCGTGTTTAGACTTCAATTTTGGCATCTCAGCAACCTGAATTCTCCTATTGAGGGCATTTACTAAAGTAAGAAAATCTCGTTGTGGTGCTGGAAGTGACCGGTAAGAAAATTTCTTAAGAGCCTCTACTTTGCTGTAAGCAAAAAGAAAACTACCTTCCTCGATAGCTACTATCGTTTCGAGAACTCTGATATAGAAATCATTGATTGGGGAGTCATGTCTATCGGGATCGTTATAAAATTTTAGAATCTGCACTCGAAAGCGAACATAGTCTTTTTCGAGCCAAGCTAGCCAAGCTGCGATATAATGTCGCAGATAAGAAAGTCTGTCCTGTGCTTGTTCATTGATGATTTTTAATCCGATCGCTTTTGCTTCCTCTGTTTTTCCAGTTGTTAAAAAATAAAAGAAATAGTTGACATAGAACGAAGCAACCTCGATCGTACCCCCAGCACCGATTCGTGGGATAAGCTCATTGAAAAGTGATTCGGGATTTTCTTGTACGGCATAGTCACAAATAAATTTTGAATAGTTATAGCGCGCCATTCGGTAGGAATAGTCATCTATACGTAGTCGCTGTTTTAAAATATGAGTATTTAGCTCTTTTATAATCCTATAGGCTTGATTTAGGTCAAATTCGGCGCTCGTATAATATGCTAACTCCATCGTAAGGGCATTATGAATCAGTATCGGATGCCCAAATTTAAGTGCTTCTGTCTTTAACCGCAGAATTTCTTTCTTCTGGAGACTGCTTTTCGAAGGCTTTCTGACTATATTGAGGACCGCTGCCATAATAGCTTTATCAATCTCATTATAAGTCAAGAGGCGTGAGGAGTTTTTTGCGATCTTCTTTCTTAGTATAGCTAATTGTTTCTTATCACCTGTATGATAGCAAATCCGTGAACCTTCATGATAGAGAGCGTTCAATTGTGGATATTGAAATTTTAGCTCAAAGTCTTTCTCAAGCTTAGTGTACTGACGTTTTGCTTGCTTTGTAAGTCCGCGTATCAGTAACTCCTTGATAAGAAAAATTTCATCATAGGGATTCTGAAGTTGACGAGAAAGAAACTCATAGACAGCAGAGATCGCCAGAGAAAGTGACTTGTTATATGTCGCTGGGGTAATCTTGGAAAATGAAATATATTCCTCACTCGTGATCGTAGGTTCATCAAGAACATAAATGATCATTTGCAAAGGAATCGTTGTTGCCGCAGCGCAAAATTGACGAAGCTGCAACCGTTCATTTATGGAAAAGACGCCGAGAAGCTCTTTGAGAGCTTGCATAGAGAAAGTAAAAGATTAAGTGAAATGTCCCTGTTTTTCGATGAATGCCTTCAGTATCTTTGTATATTCGTATTCAAGAACAGAGTTTATTCACAACACATTCAACAGTTATCTATGAAAAAAGTACTTATATCAAGTTTAGTCATTTGTGCAACGCTGCTTTCGGCAATATCGGCAAATGCTCAATTCAAGAACGGCAAAAGTATGCTTGGACCACATATCGGACTAAGTCAGTATGGCGGTGCAATCACGATTGGTGC
>JBBRNY010000038.1:0-20255 GCA_038229915.1 Kapaibacterium sp. (SeqCode)
CTTGCAGAACTGCTCAAGAGCGAACATTTCTTTGATGCAGCCAATATCGGCGCACAATTAAAATCACCGTACGATCACGTCGTCGGAATGAGTCGCTCGGTGGGAATTACACTTGACGAACTTTCTTGCGGATCGATCTACTATTATACTGCCGCGCAAGCGCAAGTATTGATGAACCCACCCAACGTCAAAGGGTGGCCGGGTTATCATTCTTGGGTCAGCACGACGACATTGCCGTATCGAAATATTATGGCAACGCTACTCGTCGTTTCGAAGGCCTTGCCCGCGTATGGATCCGATGGGTATGGAAATAGTCATACCGCGGTAAATCTTTCCGACGTACAAATTCTTGCTTGGGGTCAGCAATTTGTCAATTATAAAGGCTCGTTCGATGCTATGCTCGCAGAGATGGCTTCGTTCTTGTGCGCACAAGTACCGGGACCGAAAGCCCTTGCGTATGTCAAGTCAAAATTGCCGGCAAATACGTATGAGTGGAACACCCTCGATGATACATCGAAGATCGGACCATTACGTTTGATGGCGAAAGAAATAATGTTGCTTGCAGAATATCAATTGTACTAAGTAGAGGAGAACCGAATAATGAAACGTCGTGACTTTATAAAACACATTCCGCTCGGGCTTGCTGCTGCGAGCATTCCGTTCTCTGTCGCTGGTTTTTCCGGACGTGCATTCGGAAAATCCCCAATGCTTGATGCATTGCTCAACTCACAAGGCGATACTGACCGCGTGTTGGTACTGATCAATCTGCAAGGCGGTAATGACGGACTCAATATGGTCATTCCATTTGAAGATCCGTTGTATGCTTCTAATCGTGCAGGCATCGGTTTTACCACGGCATCAGATACATCTTCGCTTGCTAACTTCAAGCTCCGCGCTGATCTGGCACTCAACCCGGTCATGGGTATCACGCCGGGACAAAACCCGACGCCGACAACATTTATGAATATGTTCACCGAAGGGAAACTTGCGGTGCTACAAAATGTCGGTTACACCAACCCGAACCGTTCGCATTTCCGCGCTACTGATATTTGGAATTCAGGTACTGATAGCAACCTGGTCATTACGACCGGATGGGTTGGCAGATATCTCGAAACATTAGTACCGGAAGACTATCCGCTTTCGATCAACTCGCCCGATCCGGTTGCGATCTCGATCGACTACTCAACCTCACTTGCTTTTCAAGGAGATAAATCAGTGATGGCTCTTGCCGTCACCGACCCAAGCAAGTACAGTGCCGCCGCGAATTATCCTGATGATACCAATCCAGCAAATAATTTTGGCAGCGAGCTTTCGTTCGTTCGTGGTGTCTTGCAACAATCCGATGTTTATGGCGCACGGTTTGCGTCAGTATTTTCAAACGCTAATGCGACAAAAAACAAAGTCGCATATTCTACAACAAATGGTCTTGCCCAACAACTGAAAAAAGTAGCGTGGTGTATTAATGCCGGAATGACGACGAAAGTCTATTTCGTTTCGATCGGCAGTTTTGATACGCACGTCAATGAAAACTCGAAGAACACTTCGCAGGGACAAGGCTTATTGCTATCAATGCTTGCCGAAGCGATCTCGACATTTCAACAAGATATTGAATTGATGGGCGTGGCTGATCGTGTGCTCGGGATGACCTATTCCGAATTTGGTCGCCGTGTGAATCAGAACGGTAGTTCGGGTACCGATCATGGTACGTGCGCTCCGATGTTTGTCTTTGGTAACGGAGTGAATGGCGAAGTCTATGGGCACCATCCTGATCTGAAAAACCTTGATATTTATGCTGATCTTATTAACCAGTTCGATTTCCGTCAGGTTTATGCGTCGCTTCTGACCCAGTGGTTTGGTGCGAACGATACATTACGGAAGTCGATCTTGAACAAGCCTGAATTCTCGACTCAAGCAGATTTCTTGTCGCAATTCCCGATCAACGGTTCGGGCACGATGCAAAATTTGATAAAAAATCCGATCAACGGAGTTGCGCCCACCAGCAAACCCGCTTCTGCAATACTATATCAAAATTATCCGAACCCAGTCAGGTCCACCACCGAGATCAGGTTCGATCTTGCCGAAGGCTCTCTCGTGAGACTCGAAGTATTCGATTCTCGTGGTGAGTTGATGGCGACACTTGCTGATACCTATCACGGCAGTGGTACCTACACTATTCCATTCGATGCAAGTCGTTTGGCGAGTGGTACCTATTACTATCGTCTTGATGCCGGCGGAGTTGTCGAAAACCGAGCTATGACGATCGTTCGATAAGTAAATACATCTTTCTTTCTTTCTTTTTACCCCCAACCACACTATTTGGGGAAGCACTATGATATGCGTTTGAGACGCGTATGGTATTAGTAGTTATTACATTTGTATGAGTGTATTATCCGAATTTGTAGCGACACTACTACCGCCCGAACGTGCTGTACTTTCTCAGCTTGCGGTGCGGGGAAAGCAGCGCGACATCCTCAAGGTCATCCTCGAAGACCCCGACGATAAACCGAAGCTCGAACGCAAAGCACGCGAGCTCGAAATGACACCCAGTCATCTCTACTCAACACTCTCAATGTTATTGCAGCGAGCTTACCTTGCCTTTGTACCTGAAGGCGGTGTTAGGCTATTATTGTTTTTGCAAGAGCACGGATTGCCATCGCATTTCAAAAAGGAATTATACCAACAAGAAGCCGAACTCAAAAAAAATAAGATCAGTAAAGAACAACAGCATGAGTTTTATTTGCGAGTGCTGCATATCCTGACCGCCACAACGACCCTGCGTTTTGATCGCCGTCTGTATCATGGGGTGTTGCAACTATATATACGTATGAATCCCGATCCGCAGCCTGCAGATCTGATCCATTCGCAGATCTGTGAGGTGTTGGGGGATCTGCTGGTCGCAATTGTCAACCCCACTCGTCTCGACCCCACGCTCGCAAAAGAAGAAATTTTCGAGAAACTACAGTATCTCAGCGATCAATTAAAGCCCTATAAGCATCCGATAGCACAGTATCATTTAGCATATACGCTTTTTATTTATTATTCAGCATTCGCGCCAGACCCATCAAAGATTGCTGGGGTGATCGAAACATTGTCGAGTCAAGTACATTTACTTCCCGAATCAATTCGCGTTGATGAATTGCCAAAGTTAGAACTTCGTCTGGCGAGTTATGAGTTTTCACTCGGAAATGTTAAGAAGGCATATACACTCTATCATCAACAATATAAATCGCAGGGGATGGAGTTCTTTCGCCTTTATGGCTTTCATCTTGATAGGTTTGTACGCTCGGCAGTCTCCTTAAAAAAGTTTGATGTGCTCAACGAACTATTACTGTTTGGTTATACACCATATTATATGGCCGGCAATAACCCCATTGCTGCCAGCGGGGCGATCTACCAAACACAAGCCGCATTGTTGAATAATGATCTTCTCACGGCACGAACAACGCTTTCTCAGGGGTATGATAGAAATAAGGCATCGCAGTTTGTGTTCGCTCTTGATCTGCAATTACGGTTTCTGGAGATCATTCTTGAGATGAAGGCAAATAAACCGGAGAAGTATATTTTGCTATTGATCACTCGTGGGATAAAACACGCTCATCGTAAGGGAATGACGAAGCAAAGCGGTGGCGATGTGCAATTATTTTATGTCCTGAGAGATATTCTTACCGGTACCCCAAAATCGGAAATGGTGAATGAATATCTTGCGACACTCACTCCTCACCCTGCCGTTCAAGAGATCGTCAAAGATCTTATCAAAGAAAAAGCCCGATCACATAAATGATCGGGCTTTTTTGCATCTCTTCAATAATCCTTGTTACTCTTTGATCAATCGTTTGGTAATTAATCCGTACGGGGTTTCGATACGAATATAATAATTGCCGCTCGATTGCCCGTTCAAATTGATCGGGAATTCATACGAACCCGGTGCATAGATCTGATTCGTTACTGATGAAACAGTATTCCCAAGCACATCATAGACCCTAATGGTCACGCGTTGCTGTGAGCGAACATCAAACAAGAGTCTGGTCATAGACCGTGTCGGGTTCGGGACGATCACGAGATTGGCAAGACCTTTCGGGTCAAGCGTCGGATCACCATGAACACTTCCTGATGAAGTATCTTTAAATCGTGAGCTACAGTACATCGGGATGATGGTCGTGCACATCTTATTATTGATATCATGCGTTACCGCAATGACTTCAAATGAATCAGTAGTGTTGTAGCCGATGAACTTTGTGCCAAATCCTTTGAGAACCTCACCGGCAGGTAACCCTGCATCATTTGAGAATTGTACCGTCGAGTGGCCGCCGTCAAGCTGAGTTGACCAACCCGGCGTAGTCCCCACGCTATCAATTGTCCAACCCTTTGTCGGAGTAAGCGTCAAGAGTGTAATATTTGCAGTGTTACGATTCTGCACAGTAAATTGGTAAGTGCAAGAATCAATATCAACGGCGTTCTTTGATACCGTATCACAAACCGACACAACCGGTGTGCAACTGATAGCTACCTTGCCGGTCGATACCGCATTTGGTCCGCTTGGGTCGAATGTTGACCACGTTAGATCAACAGGTTGCCCAGGAGTTTTTGGGACGAATGTAAAATTCAGATCTTGTGACTGTCCGGTGCTTTGCAACGTAGTGACGCTGGTAAACTTTACACTCTGTGGGGTAAGATTAGTAAAATTCCAAGCTGACGAACTTGAATTGCCAACGATCTGTCCAGTATTATCCGGAATCGAGATGGTGATCTCGCTCAGATCCGATGGCGGGGTATTGTGTTTGTTGCCGACGGTAAGTTTGAAATTACATTCGCTCGTACCTGGGCTAACAAACGCAGAATCTGATCGGGGAGACTCGACAACGCATTTCGTTGTGAACTGGCCCGAACTTAAGAGACCCGCTGGGCGGAATGTCTGCCAACCGATGACAAAGTCTGTGCTCGTGGTGCCGGTGACTGAAAAACGAATTGCATTTGAGATCGTACCACTCGGAATTCCATTTTGTGAGGAATCGGCAGCATAAACAATACTATCGGGGTTAAATACTTTTGTCCAATGCAGCGGTGCACTCGGGGCAGCATCGAACTTGACTCCTGCTGTCTGCGATTTCAAAATGATCTTCGTGATCTTGCTCGGTTGTAAAGCGTTCGAAACGTGATAATTCTTGACGGTTGCCTGATAGAGACATCCGCCCACAGCTGCTGCCGAAATTTCGTCGGCATTGTCCGGTGCGCTTGTCGCAGTGCCCGGAAGATTAAATAAAGTATCACGATCGATCAGATAATGTTGCTGATCATAAGCGTGCCACACAAAATTGTGCTTCGTTATAGCAGGGTTAGCTCGTAAGCAGGCAGTAAATGGTGAAACCGGTGAGCCTGCAATAACAGGATTTTGATCGGTATGGAAGTATGCATTGTAAGGACCGACCGAATCAAGAGTCCAACCAGCCGGAGGGGTGATCTTCGAAGGTCGAAGTGTACCGGAGGTGACACTCAATAATTGGAATCGCATATAATAAATATCTGCTCCAAGATCATTTCTGTTGATCGCTGTAAAATTGAAGCATGGGTCGGTTCCATTCATTGATGATGAGGAAACGACCGTATCGTATTGCTTAAAATATTGGAAGTAAACGCAGATCGGGTTGATCGTTCCTGTTGAGACGACTGAACCCTGATTGAGTGTCGTCCAAGCGATCGATACTGGCTTGTCAAATTCAGCGGTGCCATCATTAGCATAAGCAAATCCAAACCCACCAAGCGTTGCACCGGGAGCAATAGGATTGACTACTGCAAAAAAACTATCAACAAGATCGGTATAACCGCTAGTCCATTGTGCCGGCTTGAATGGTGCGGCTGCATCAGTGAAGACGGTCCCATTAAGGGTGGTGATCTCAAGCTTGAGTTCATCGATCGACTTCTGCGCACCGTTTTTATTTTTTACCGTGATCTTAAAGCCACAAATATCTGATGACCCGCGGGTGGGCGTCACCACAACTTCATCATTCTGAGCAAGGACACTTGATGCGCCGAACGACGATAATAATAACAGCGCGATCAAGCTATAACAACTAAAGATTTTACTTTTCATAAGGTGCTTTCTTATTTTTTTCTTGACACAAAACATACCGAATGGGGACTTCGGTAACCATGACTATAGTGAAACTACCGAGAAATGAAGGAAAATTCCGTATTTTTGCATAAATATGTCCGTAATCTCGGATAGATATTTCTATTATACAATTTACGAAAAGAATATGCAAGAGATAGAAAAAGCGCCTTTCCCGACCAGAAGTGTTCTTTTCGTTTCGAGTGAAGTGTATCCCTATGCCAAGACCGGCGGGCTTGCTGACGTGAGCTCGGCACTCCCACAGGCACTGAGAATGTACGATCACGACGTGCGGATCATTATGCCAAAGTACGGATTTATCGGCGAAAAAAAGCAGAAGATCCATATTATTAATCGCACTCAGGGTATGGACTTTAAGGTTGCCGGAAAGACCGCAACCGTCAATGTTAAGTCAAGCGCTATCCTAACCCAAAAGACTCGCGTCCAGATCTATCTTTCCGAATGTGATGAGTATTTCGGACGAATGGGTACTTATACCGACCCCGCAACAGGGAAGGATTATCCAGACAACGACGAGCGTTTTTTGACCTTTAATCTTTCGGTGCTCGAACTTTGTCGTCGCTTACTCTGGAAGCCCGATATTATTCATTGTAATGATTGGCAAACCGGGCTTATTCCGCTGTTGCTCAAAGAATCACTCAAGACCGATCCGTTCTTCCAAGGCACGAAGACCGTTTTTACGATACATAATCTTGCTTATCAAGGAAATTTCCCACCGGAGTCTTATGCCAAAACTGGTTTACCGGCGGAATATTTTACCCCTGAAGGAGTAGAATACTACGGGCAGTTCTCGTATATGAAAGCCGGGTTGAACTATGCTGATGCGATCACGACCGTCAGCGAAACGTATGCCGAGGAAATTCGCACCAAAGATTTTGGATGTGGCTTCGAAGGGTTACTGACGACTCGCAAAAAAGATACGTTTGGTATTCTCAATGGTATTGACACCGTCGTGTGGGATCCGATGAACGATGTCAACACTGCAAAAAAATATTCTGCTGAGACCATTGACATCAAAGAAGAATGTAAAAAAGATCTGTGCTCATCGCTTGATCTTCCGTATCAAGAAGGTACCCCGATCATCGGAATGATCGCGCGTTTTGTCAACCAAAAAGGTCTCGATCTGCTTGCCGAAGTGATGGAGCCGATCTTCAAGACCGGTGCGCAGATGGTCATTCTCGGTTCGGGCGATAAAAAGTATGAGGATATGTTTGCGAAAATGCAAAAGAAATACCCGAAGCAACTGGCGGTCTTCCTCGGCTTTCACGATAGTTTTGCTCACAAGATCGAAGCCGGCTCGGATCTGTTTATGATGCCGAGCGCTTATGAACCCTGCGGTTTGAATCAAATGTACTCAATGCGCTACGGCACCGTTCCAGTGGTGCGCCGCACCGGCGGGCTTGCCGATACGGTCGTTGATGTTGCCGAAGCAACAAAGAAAGAACCGGCAACAGGATTCGTGTTTGATAAGTATGATGCGAAAGCGTTTCTCAAAGCGCTCGAGCGCGCCATCACGATGTACAAAAAACATCCCGACCAATGGCGAGAAATCCAACTCAACGGAATGAACAAAGACTTTTCCTGGAACAACTCCGCCTACAAATACGCCGAACTCTACGAGAAAGTATTGGCGAAGAAGTAGATAGTGAGAAGGAGAGACAGAACTTACACCCTCATTTTGTTGCAAAATTGTTGCAAAAAAAAACACCCTGCCGAAGCAGGGTGTTTAAATAATACTCGTTGCGACACTACGTTACTGTTGTTCCTATTGGATCTGCTTTATCACAAGATGTGCCGAGACAGCGTGCGTTCCACCGGCAAGTGGGGTGATCGTTAACGCTGTTGAATTCCCTGACGGATTCACAACATCGAGTGTTGTATTAGCTAATGTCGTTGTCACCAAACACATTCCCGACAGCTGGGAAGTACCAGTCGCTCTTCCTACAACTGAATAGGCAAGCTCAGTGCCATTGATCCTAAGCATCAACTGTCCTGCTTCAGTTACACTTACCTGGAAGTATACTTCATAGGTGCCGATATTTGCCAAGTTAAACTGCGTGCTACTATTACGAGTGATCGAACCTGAACTACTCGGACCGTCATTCGGAAATGCTACTGCCGACCCAACAGCAACAGTTGCAGCATTATCAAAAGGCATCAGTGCATAAAAATCTGCGAATGACAAGCCTCCACTCGGTGTCGTCCAACTCATCACACCAGCTGCTGTAGATGAAAGCACCTGACCTGCTGTCGGAGCGACGATCGGGAGAGTGTAGGCAATATTCGTTGCACCCTGATTGCCGGCGGTGAAAGTGGTTGTACCTGTGCCGTTGCCAGTGAAGAGCAATGTTTTATTCGCGCCGGTGAGCGAGAGATTGCCCGTGATACTGGTGCCCGTTCCAGTACTGGTAACGATCGTACCGCCACCATTCGGCAGTGTATATGTGCCCCCTGCGCCTGCGGGCGCGGTGACGAGGAAAATATTTCCGGTGCTGTTGTCTAATTGTGTCGAATGCTGGGCGTAAACCGAGCATGTGCAAAGCACGACGAATAGAATGGATAAGTATAATCTCATAATGATTACTATTTTTTAGTGAAAGCAGGGAGTTGGTTGTCACCCCCTTGTGGAAAATATCGGATGCTGAACTTCAAATATACACATATTTGATCCCTTTCATTCTATATTGCATTAATACTTTCCTGCCATACTAACTCTATATAGAACATGATTGCCCTAACTTTGGAGAGTCTTACCTTTACGGCAAAAATAGATACCTTCGCGTTTTGTGCTATTTCAGCCAAACTCCCAGCGCAAAAGCGGTGTTTACGTCGCACGTGAATTTCTCGAACAGATACCACCAACTTGCCGCGGCGCTCATAGTCGTTGTATGTAGCTCACTTCTCTCGTCTTGCGTCGAAAAGATCTCGACGATCGGCAGTGACTACGTTCAGGACAGCGTTTTGCATGGCACCACCACTTTTTCAGAGGCAACCGTACTTCAGCTTTCGCCGATTGCGAAGCCGACGCTCGTTGTCGCAGACCACCGTTATAATAATAATTACGGCTCGCCGTATCTCTTTTTCGGCAACGTCGCTTCGGAGAACCTGCAAGTATGGGCAGTGCTCAAGATCCCTTTTCTTGTTGATACCGTCGGCAGGGTGCTTGATGACTCGCTCGTCCTGAAGATGAAAAACACTTTTCTCTACAGCCCGGGTGTAAACTCAGAAGTGGTTGACTTTTTTGTTTATGTCGAGACCGGACATAAAACCGCAGACTCAGCTGGTTCACTTTCAATGAGTGATCTTAACCCGACTCCGGTTGCGCACTTCATTGGTAGTCCGTCGAAAGACTCATTACTAAAAGTCGTCATTCAACTTGATACAGGGATTGTTTTCCCACTACTCCGGACGACGGCTCTCGCTCTGGTGATCGTCCCCGGTCCGACGATGAACTCGGTCCGTGCTTTTGCATCAATTGATAATGGCGCAGTAACGAGCTCGCCTTTTTTACAATTGAAAATAGCATCCGGCACCGGAAGCTACCAAACGGTGCGCTATCCTGATTATGATTATCATATCGTCTCGGCACCACCGAGACTCCAACAAGGAATGTTTGAGCTTCGCGGCAGTGCGTCGCAACACGAGCGGATTGTTATCAATACAAAAGAGATCAGGACACGACTATCGCTGACACCTTTTTCAACGATCAATAGTGCGTTGATACAATTCACTTCCGACCCCGCACAGCACACCACAACGACTGTGCCGGTTGATACGATACTTCCGTATCTTGCTTATAGAGATTCGATCGCAGATGATTCGCTCCGGCATTATCCGCTTATCAGCGGTCGTCTTTCGAGCGATCCGAACACGTTCAGTTATCAGATCCAAACCGACATCGAGTATGCTATTCGTCATGGGCTTGATAGTATCGCGTTCGAATTGCAAAGTGGTTTTGGTCTCAGGAGCCTTAATGGTGCTACCGCATTCGCCGATGATTATAATCTGAATCATTGGGTGTTCTATAGCAGCGATGCCGCCGACCTCACCAAGCGTCCGAAACTTGTCATCACGTATTCGTACTTAAAATGATGACAACACCCACATCTTCAATGATAAAAAAAATATTCGGGCTGATGCTCGTATTGTTTGTTGTTGCCGTCGCGAATAATCGTGCCGGTGCGCAAGGCTCGCCGTATGACTTCTTCGGTTTTGGCAACCCGATCGGCGTGACCAATACCCATCTCGAAGGATTAGCACAAAGTGGTGTTGCTTTGACCGACGGCTCAGTTATCAATGAGCTTAATCCGGCAAGCTATTCATTTTTTAATCGTACCAACATCGACATTCGTCTTCGCTTTGCTTACAACCAAAGCGATCTTGGCGCATTATCAACTAGCGGACATTTAGTGAAATTTAGCGGCTTTAATGTTGGAACACTCTTCTCGAATAAATTAGGGCTCGGTGCGGCGTTTGGTTTTGCGCCTATTACCGATGCCGAAGCAACGACCGTTGGCACTGACTCGATCAGCTCAACTATTTCAAAACGCGAAGGTGGCTTGTCACAATTTTATCTCGGTGCGTCACTCCGCCCGATCTCAGCATTGACCATAGGCGGGCGAGTGGATGTGCTCTTCGGAAATTTATTGACGAAATATCAAACCACGTTCAATAGTACCGATGCTATCCCCGGCGTGTTTCAGCGCGAGTATGCCGAGAGCGGTGTGCGCGGTACGTTCGGCTTTATGCTTTCACTCGACTCGTTGTTTGCCGAGCTTCGTGGCGTCACGATCGGCGCATCTTATTCGACGGGGGCTTCGCTCAGTTCAACCCAACGCACGATCGTCACACCGATCAACACGATTCTCGACTCGATCATCGAAGTGAACGGCTACGGATATTATCCTTCGAAAATTCAGATCGGTATTGCCGGAAGGGTTGGCGACCGTTACCGTCTCGAAGCAGATATTTCAGGACAAGATTTTTCTTCGGCATATACATTTTCGAAAACAAAAAATGGAATCGGCGAAGTAACGCTCGGTTCGTCAAATCGTTTTTCACTTGGCTTCGAACGGATGTCAATGACAAACGAAGATTCTCGCGGTCGTAATTTTTTCGATAAGATCGGATATCGCATTGGCGTCTCGTATGCCTCATTGCCATTCAGACCGTCACCAGGTGTTACCGTCAGCGAACTTGGCGCAAGCCTCGGGATGGGCGTACCATTTGCGTCAGGTTCAAATGTCGATTTTGCCGGACAGTTCGGCATTCGCACACCCAGTAATACTAACGTCGCACCCAAAGATCTCTTTTTTAAATTCGGAGTGACCGTCGGCATTTCCGAAAAATGGTTTGTGCCACTCAGACATGGAGACGACGACCAATGAAGATAGCCGTTGCAAGCGACCACGCAGGTTTTGCCTATAAAGAAAAAGCAAAACAATATCTCGAATCGAAAAGCTACGAAGTGATCGACTTCGGCGCATATAACGACGAGCGAAGCGACTATCCTGATTTTGGACATAAAGCCGCCGCCGCAATTGCCGAAGGCAAAGCCGAACGCGGTGTGTTTGTTTGCGGCAGTGGTATCGGTATTTCGATCACCGCAAATCGCCACAAAGGTGTTCGTGCGGTTGATGCTGTGACCGTTGAGATGGCAACGCTCTCACGTCAGCACAACGACGCAAACGTGCTCGCGCTCGGCGAACGACTCGTCAGTTGGGCTGATGCAGAAAAGATCATTGATGCATTTTTCGCCACCGCATTCGAAGGCGGACGGCACGAAGAACGTGTAAAAAAAATAGATATGTAATGTTGTAGAAGCGGCTTGAGTCGCTTCGTTTGTGTTTAAACTTTTTCTCGTGTTATGAATCTCACTATCAACGACACCGAAGTATCGCGAGTGATCGAGCAAGAGCTCGGTCGTCAGCGCGAAGGGCTTGAACTGATCGCCAGCGAAAATTTTGTTTCGGCGCAAGTACTTGCCGCGCAAGGCAGCGTCTTGACCAACAAATACGCCGAAGGCTATCCGGGCAAGCGTTACTATGGCGGATGTGAGTACGTTGACATAGTCGAAAATATTGCACGCGACCGTGTAAAAAAACTGTTTGGTGCAGAGTACGCCAACGTCCAACCGCATTCAGGCTCACAAGCAAATATGGCGGTGTACTTTACGTTTTTGAAGCCCGGTGATAAAGTATTAGGAATGAACTTGTCGCACGGCGGACATTTGACACACGGGCATCCCGCAAATTTTTCGGGGCAGCTCTATCAATTTTCTGCCTATGGTGTTTCGAAAGAAACCGGATATATTGACTATGATGATGTCGAAGCGCAAGCGGCGACACATAAACCGAAGATGATCACCGTAGGAGCAAGTGCATATTCAAGAGATATTGATTTCAAAAGAATGCGTGAGATCGCTGATTCGATCGGTGCGTATTTGCTCTGTGATATGGCCCATCCGGCGGGGCTCATAGCAAAAGGACATTTGACAAGCCCACTGCCGCATTGTCATATTGTGACATCGACAACGCACAAAACACTTCGCGGACCTCGCGGTGGCTTGATCTTGCTCGGAAAAGATTTTGAAAATACTTGGGGTGCCGTTGCGCCGAAAAGTGGACGCGTCAAGATGGTGTCGGAGTTGATTGATTCGATGGTAATGCCTGGTATTCAAGGTGGACCGTTGATGCACGTCATCGCGGCAAAAGCCATTGCATTCGGTGAAGCACTTGAAGAGAGTTTTACGACCTATGGTGCGCAAGTGATCGCTAACGCTCGCAAACTTGCCTCCGAACTGATTGCAAAAAATTATAATATTATTTCAGGCGGTACCGATAATCATTTAATGCTTGTCGATCTTCGCGCAAAGAACATCACCGGCAAAGCCGCAGAAGAAGCACTTGACAAAGCGGCGATCACCGTCAATAAAAACGCGGTGCCGTATGATGATAAGTCGGCGTTAGTCACCAGCGGTATTCGTATCGGCACTTCGGCTGTCACTTCTCGTGGAATGAAAGAGAACGATATGGTGCAGATCGCTGAGCTGATCGATCGGGTCGTGACGAAGAGTGATGATGCTGCCGTGATCGCCTCGGTTCGCGAAGAAGTGCGAGCGCTCACATCAGGCTTTCCGTTATATCCGAATATTTCTTAAACAAACATCAATAAATGAGCGAGCCGTTGCCATTACCACCCCGCCTCGATTCCGAGATGTCCGTATGGGATCATCTCGAAGAATTACGTTGGGTCGTTTTTCGCGCAGTGCTTGGTATCGTTGTTGCGATGATCGTTTGTGCGATCTTTAGCGATTGGATCTTGAATGTGGTGATCTTGCAACCCGCACTCAACACCAAACCTCCATTCCGATTTCAGAACCCTGAGATTTACGGACAATTAGAATTATATATGCAGGTCGTGATCTGGGGCGGTGTGGTGTTATCGTTTCCTTATACGATCGTTCAGATCTGGAAATTTATTCAGCCGGGTCTTTACGTTCACGAACGCAAATATGTAAAGTATATCACCTTCTTCACGGTACTGAGTTTTTGTTTGGGAATGGTGTTTGCATATTATGTGATGCTCCCGATGACACTCGATTTTGCGGCATCGTTCGGCTCCGAGTTTATCATTAATTTTCCTGACGTTCATAAATATCTTTCGATATTTTTAATGACGATCATTCTCTCGGGTATTATTTTCGAGCTTCCGCTGATCTCGTATTTCTTGGGTCGCTTAGGTATTCTGACTCCGCCATTTATGCGGCACTATCGTCGGCACACGCTGGTCGTGTTGCTCTTTATTGCGGCGATACTTTCGCCGGGCGGAAATCCATTGCTACAACTAATTTTGTTTTTCCCACTTTGGGCACTGTTCGAACTTTCGGTGCTCGCATCAATGATCGCACAGCGTCATCGCAAGAAACCCGAACCGACGGCGTAATGATCGTATCAATTAACGAAATTCTTTCCCCGGTTAAAAACGAACTCAATGAGTTCAATAAGCGTCTTCGCAAGTCGATGCTTTCCGATGTCGCGTTAGTTAATCTGATCGCCAAATATCTCGTTCGTACAAAAGGGAAGCAAGTACGGCCAATGCTCGTGTTGCTTGCCGCCGAAGCCTGCGGAGGGATCACTGACACCACCTATCGCGCCGCATTACTCGTCGAACTCTTGCACACCGCAACCCTTGTACACGATGATGTGATCGACGAAGCTGACACACGGCGTGGCTTTGCAAGCATCCGCGCACTTTGGCGAAATAAAGCTGGTGTATTGATGGGGGATTATCTTCTCGCCAAAGGATTACTCTTAACGGTTGAATCAAAACAATTTCATCTACTCGAGATCACCTCGACTGCGGTAAGACGAATGAGCGAAGGGGAGTTGTATCAATTACAAAAATCGCGTCAGCTTAATACTGATGAAGCCGCGTACTTTAAGATCATCGCTGATAAAACAGCATCGCTTCTAGCAACCTGCACCGAAATGGGTGCGGCAAGTGTCACAGCTGGTGGCGAAAATACTCAGCAGCGCGAAATGCTGCGCGAGTATGGCGAATGCGTCGGCATTGCATTCCAAATTCGTGATGATCTTTTTGATTACACATCGAACGCCGGTATTATCGGCAAGCCCGTCGGCAATGATCTTGCAAATAGAAAATTAACACTCCCGTTGCTCTATACGCTCGAGCACATCGACGCAAAAGAAGCAAAACGAATTCGAGGATTGGTCAAGTCAAAAAAAGTAAGTGAGAGCGAACGTAAACTGATCGTGAATCTTGTTGCGGCAACAGGCGGACTAGAATATGCACAAACGAAAGCCGAAGAATATTCTCTCAGAGCAAGAATGGCTATCTCACCTCTCCCAGAAAGCAAATCGAAACAAGCGTTAATAGACTTCTCGCACTTTGTGATCGACCGCGAGAAATAAAGAGGGGAATTCCCAAATAGGAATTATCCTCGTATTCTCCATTTATATACTTGAGACCAACCAAAAGAACAAAGTCATGGATAGTGGGATAAACACCATTGAAGTGAGAAGAAAATAAGCAAGTCTTTTTTTCGAATCAGTTCTATTTTGCAGCCCAGGATTTTTTTCTAAAGCAATCCAAGCCTGGCGAGTAAATATAGCAAAGAGCACCGCCCCTATCAACAACATTGTTTTGTTGATCTGGAAGAGATTTAGCTGCTCACCTAAATAGACGCAAAAACCGGATGCTATTATTGCTGTAATAGAAAAGAGTAATCGCAAAACGGTTTTGTTGATAGTCATAGAAATTTGAAAAATTAGGGTTAAAATACTTTATCCTTTTACAGCTCCTGCGGTTAATCCGGCAATGATCTTGCGTTGAAATACCGCAAATAATATCAGAACCGGTAATGCACTCAGCCCTGCGCCTGCCATCAAATGCCCGAGATCAACCGATTGCTTGCCTTGAAAAAACGTCAGCGCAACCGGTAACGTTCTGAGTGATGAAGTATTAGTGAACAAGAACGGGAATAAAAACGCATTCCATGTATTTAAAAATTGATAGAGAAACAACACGATCAGCGCAGGTTTTGCAAGCGGAAAAATAATTTTGTGGATGATTCGCATCATTGATGCCCCATCGAGTAGCGCCGCTTCTTCAAGTTCTTTCGGCAGCTCACTGATATATTGGCGCAACAAAAACACTCCGAGCGGTGTGACGACGAACGGCATCACTAATGCGAAATACGTATTGATCCAACCAAAGACGACGATCTCCCGATAGAGCGGTATCATTACGACATACGCCGGAAGCATCATCACGAGCAAGACGGAGGTGAATATCGTTTTTTTGAAACGGAATTCCAATCTCGCAAATGCGTACGCCACATAGGTACAGAAAATACAATTCCCAACCGCAACCAAGATCGCCACAAGAAGTGAATTAAAAAAATAGAGACCATAGTGATCGCCACTAATAATTTCACTATAATTTGAGATCGAAAATCCTTTCGATGCTAATTCGCTCACCGTTGATGTGCTTGCCGGATTATCGGAGATAGATAATAACAGCATCCATACCAATGGAAAGATCATCACTAATGCACCAACACTCAGCGCCAGTGTGCGAGCAAACGAACCGAGAGAGAATTTCTTTTCCGACATTTTTAAATTGCGCGAACGATGATCTTACTGGCGGCGGTCTGTGTGACTTCGATATCGGTGCCGGGAAGTACAAATTCTCCGTTGGTTGCAACATCAACGCGTGCCCCATCAATAAGCGCCGTGCCAGCTGGGCGAAGCGGTGTGATCGCCACGCCAACTTTCCCGACAAATGTTTTATTATCTTCCGAGATCGCCGTTTTTTTACTCGATACTGATTGGTTAATAAATTTTTTCATCCACGGCCAACCCGGTGCATACTTAAAAATAATAAAGATCGCACCGATCAGCCCAACAATTGCAACAGCCAGTGTTTCGGAAGTAACACGAAGCCTATCTGGCGTAAGGGCTCGCAGATCACCTGCCAAAGCAAGAAACAACCCGAGGAATATTCCACTCACCCCAAGTATAGCCGCCAAGCCAAATGACGGTATTGGCGTGAGCTCCAGCAAGAACAACAAAATTCCTGACAGAAACAAGATCAGAGCTATCAGCGGTGCGATCATTGTCACATACTGCGCCGTAAAAAAGAGCACCAACGCACCGGCGGACCCGAGTGTGAATAATCCGAAATGTCCAGTCTTAATAGTGTAGAAGGTACCCGCAAGACCGATCAAAATGAGGATCGAACTCACCATTGGCAACGTCAGGAAACGGATGACTTCATCGGAAAATGATTGCCTGATCTCGGAAACAACGACATTACTAAAACCCGAAAGTGCGAGTGCTTGCGAGACCGAGTCGGCTTCGAAGTCAACATACTTTGCTTGCTTTGCACTTTCGTTAGTAAGTGTCAGGAGTTTGCCTTTTGGAAGCGCCACACCGCTGACACTATCGAGACCGAGTTGTTCATCGACCATTGCTGCGGCGATCTCTGGGTTGCGCCCGTTATGCTCGGCGGTCGAGCGCATTTCGGCTCGCATATAACTCACGACTTTTTCTGTGGCTTTTTCGCCGCTTTCATAGACAGGTGTTGCCGCACCAAAAGTCGAGCCTGGTGTCATCACGATCTTTTTTGCCGCAAGCGCGATCAGTGCTCCTGCAGAAATAGCCCGCTTGTCAATAAAGGCTATCGTGGTTGGGACTTTTGCATTCAAAATGGCATCACGTATGTGGGTGCCGACATCGAGACGACCACCAAAGGTATTGATGCGCAAGACAATGATCGAGTGCGAGCTTTCGGCTTCGCTGATGGCGCGGTCGGTGTATGCCGACATTGCCGGATCAACTTCGCCCTTGATGTCAATGATAACGGCGCGTTGTTGCGCAATTGCCGGAGCCGTTGCCAACAGAGCCAGAATGATGAAGCCGATGATACGCATAGTGTGGGTATGATTTTGATATGTAACATCCTCAGGGGAGTGAAGGATTCTATCAATAGTGTTGTTATACGGGCGATCTTTTTTATTATTCTATGAAGAGAAATTTCGTTTTTTCGTTACTCGCAGTACTTCTTGGTTTTTCGACTGCCTCGGGACAAACATTCGAATGGTCTCACGGTGCCGAGGCGCTCATTACCGCTTCGGCGTATGGCATAGCCACCGACGCACAAGGAAACTCTGTCGTGATCGGCAGTTTTTATTCGATGACGGCTTTTGATACGGTCACACTAAACTCGCAAGGACGCGATCTATTCGTGGCACGATATAACAGTGATGGCAAACTGCTTTGGGCGCAACGCTTCGGCGGACCTTCAGATGAATTTGGCAATAGCGTTGCACTCGACCAAAAAGGTAACATCTATATAGCAGGGTCTTTCACCAACAAGATGCAGATCGGCAAAGACACGTTGGTCTCAGCCGGAGATCATGATGCGTTTATAGCAAAGCTCACCCCCGATGGCAAAGTATTGTGGGCACAGCGCGGTGGTGGCTCCAATAGCGATTTTGCAATGTCGATCGCCGTTGATAACGACGGCAATGCTTTTGTTGCCGGATATTTTCGTGACACTTCTACATTCGGAAAGTTTGTCGTATCGCCGTGGCGTCGGTCGCTCCTGACAATGTTCTTTGCAAAGTATGATAAGAACGGTAAGTGTGAATGGGCAAAACCAATCGGCGGCTCGAACTACCAAAGCCAATTTGACGGTGTAAGTGTTGATGTTGACGCTTCCGGCAATGCTTATCTCGGTGGTTGCATTCGAGGTGAAGCATCTATCGGTGAGCTTAGTCTAACCTCAAAAGGTATGACCGATCTCTTCATCGCAAAATTTTCGTCGAAAGGAAAAACACTCTGGGCAAAAAATGCCGGTGCGCCGAACGGCACGGCAATGATTAAAGCAGTGCGTCATACCAATGATCATATAGCGATCAGCGGATATTTTATCAACGACATTACTTTTGATCCGAAAACAACACTCAGCTCTCAGCTTGGATTTTCTGATCTGTTTATTGCGAGCTATAGTGATGACGGAAAATTTGAATGGGTTACCAATAGCAAAGGAAGAGGAGCCAAGATCGGCGAGGCTCTTGCCGCTGACGCAAAAGGCAATCTTTATATGACCGGTAATTTTAATGATTCGCTCTATTTTGGTACCGAGCGCCTTTCGAGCGATGGGCGACAATCATTGTTTGTTGCTTCGTTCGATCCGGAAGGGAAGTTACGTTTTGCAAAACAATCGGGTCGCGGCGGCGTGATCTTTTCCAGAGCGATAGGTCTTGACAAAGAAGAAAATATGTATATCGCAGGCGGGTATAGCGATACCGCATCATTCGGCAAAGCACCGCTCCATGCACCAGTAACGACGCAGGATATGTTTGTCACCAAGCTTTCGATGGCAACGAATTGGACATTGAAAAAACTCTCGGATAAAATTGTAACTGAAAATGAAATGCAATCGAGTGACTTTGATGCAAAATCGAGTATGCTTACTATCAAATTTTCAGTAATCGGAAGCCAATTTGTGACGCTTAATTTTAATGACCTCTTGGGAAATATAAGCGAGTCATTTGTCGAGCAAGAGGTGACCGGCGGTACGTATGAACTGAAATTAAACCTCAAGAAATTTCCAAAACAGGATTATTATAGCCGTCTGCAGATCGGGACAAACTACAAGCAGACCACGCATATTTCACTCCATTAGAAGGTGAAATGCAAGTATAGATAACTGATGATGAGTCCGCTGGAGAAAATTTCAAGTTTGTCATCCTTAGATTGCGAAGGATCTCCGTTTGTCTAAGCTTGAGGTCTTGTGCTGAATGAGATTCTTCGGTCGCGGAGATTTCCCGTTTGAGATAAGTATTCGTTTGCTCCCTCAGAATGACACGCTTTACGCTTTTTTATGGGATGGCGAAAAAGCTTCAAGTTTGTCATCCTTAGATTGCGAAGGGTCTCCGTTTGTCTAAGCTTGAGGTCTTGTACTGAAGGAGATTCTTCGGTCGCGGAGATTTCGCGGTTGGGGTATGTTTTCGTTTGCTCCCTCAGAATGACACGCTTTACGCTTTTTTATGGGATGGCGAAAAAGCTTCAAGTTTGTCATCCTTAGCTTGCGAAGGATCTCCGTCTATCTAAACTTGAGATTTTGTGCTATCATCAGCCGCTAATTTGGAATTTTTGGATTTATTTCGTATCTTTGCATAACTATATCGTTAATAGATGTCAAAGATTCGCCTAAAGCAAAAAATCAAGAAGATCATCCGCTCTCCAAAGCTCTTATTGCTTGCGGGGACGCTCGTGATTCTCTCGGCGACTCTTTTATTTGCCAACAAAGGTATTTGGCGTCAGATAGCCCTCCGCCACGAAGTCGGCACGCTCCAGGATGAGAATACTCAATTACTTTCAGAAGAGCAATTGCTGGCGAGTCGTGTAGAACTACTCTCGAAAGAAGAACCGACCATCACTGAGCGTATTGCTCGCGAACGCTATCACCTCAAACGTCGCGGCGAAACGATCTATCGGGAGGCGCAACGATGAGCGAGGCTCCTAACCTGGCGATCGGTGTTGATATCGGCGGTACTTCCATTAAATTTGCAGTTGTTGATCTCGAAAAAGGAAAA
>JBBRNY010000039.1:0-20245 GCA_038229915.1 Kapaibacterium sp. (SeqCode)
GCCCGAACGAAGTGTTCTGCAGAAAAGCTATTATCATGGGTGAAGCAAGACGTGCCGATCTTACGGATCGAACAAAACGGCAAACAGATCTATACATCACTTGGCTCATATAAGTCGATTGGTGATAGCTGTGTTGCATCGTGGATGGTCCCGGTAACACTGGTAGCAGGTGAAGCAACGATCTATCTTCTTAATGACCGTGACGCAAGTGTGCCATACAAATTCATGGTCAATACACAGATGCAATGCAAACTTATTAAAATATCATCCGGCTCGGTCAAACCCGCCGAGCATTTCTCGCTCGTTGGTGAGGGGTTTGTGCCGGCTGAAATACTTGAGACCAAAGGGCAGGTACACGAACTGGAAACAAATTTAGGCTATAGCAATCTTTCGAAGGTCGATCAATTCGCGGCACTCAACAAACGGATGTCGGTTGATTGGGCAGGCGTCGCAACCGGTAATTTCCTTTTGATCGAGCAAGCCGGCAAGCAATGGAATATTTTTGTTGAAGATTGTGGAATACAAAAAGATGGGTTAACACTTGATTTCACTTGCCCGCCCGATCTGACCAGTGGTGAGGCAACATTCACGATGAACATTCGCTACAATCGTGTTGAAACAGTAAAAAGTCCACCGTTGAAAGTAATTGTTCAGTAGGCTTTGTGCTCGTCATCACTTATTTGGAGCATCATAGGTTGCAACAACCTTAGGTATCCAATATAATAATTTGAATGTTTTCTCAGTCTTCAACCTTGAACCCCCACCCCCAATAATCTGTTCAAGTCGATTCGTTATATTTGAATATCTGTGTGTATAAATCTTTATTTATTACTTAACTACTATGGCTACTATCGGACTATTATTCGGAATGGAAGATACCTTCCCGATTGCCCTTCGCGAGAAGATCAACGAGCTTGGTGAAAAAGATAGCATTACAGCTGAGTTTTGTGCTATTGATCTCTGGAAAAGCGATGAACCGAAGCATTATGATGTCGTGCTCGATCGCATCTCGCAGGATGTACCGTTCTATCGTGCTGTGCTCAAGAATATGATGCTTTCCGGTACTCGGGTGATTAATAATCCATTTTGGATGAATGCCGATGAAAAGTTTTTCTCGTATGCTATTTGTGCTAAAGCAGGTATTCACGTTCCGAAAACAGTACTTGTTCCGAGCAAAGGAATGCCACCCGACACGACACCACGTTCTTTCCGCAATCTTCGCTTTCCGCTTTCGTGGGACGAGATGTTCGAGTATGTCGGTTTTCCTGCCTACTTCAAACCCCATGCCGGGGGTGGTTGGAAGAGCGTTTATAAAGTAACCAGTAAAGAAGATTTTTTCCGTGCTTATGATGAGACCGATCAATTGGTGATGACTCTGCAGGAAAATATCGAGTTCGATGAATATTACCGTTGCTACTGTATAGGGAAGAAGTATATTCATATTATGCCCTACGAGCCACGGAACCCGCATCATTTGCGCTATGCGGCAGAATTCACCCCTTCGAAAAAACTTCAGAAGGAAATGGAAGATGGTTGTCTCACCATTTGTGAGACGCTCGGATATGACTTTAATACGATCGAGTTTGCTGTCAAAGATGGCATTCCGTATGCGATCGACTTCACCAACCCTGCACCCGATGCCGAACGAGGCTCGGTCGGCGAGGAAAACTTTACTTGGATTCTCGAACATTCTGCAAAGTTGTTGATGGAATCGGCAAAGGAAGTTGCCAAGAAAAAGAAGGTTTCTCCTAAAAAAGGGCAGACTTGGCGCGAAATGATCTTGGGATAAGTTCGATACGCAAAAACTCGAAACCTCTCTAATCATCGGAGGGGTTTCGAGTTTTCGTAAATTAGTACTAAATATTACTCTTTTAGCACAATGACCAAAGCCCCGGCACTGACAATCGGCATCGAAGAAGAATTTCAACTTATTGATCCGGTCACACGAGATCTGAAGTCGCACATCCTTCAAATCCTGGAAGGGAACAAGACGGTGCTTGCCGAGCGAGTAAAGCCCGAGATACATCAATCGGTAGCTGAAGTAGGTACCGATGTTTGTAAAACTGTTGAGGACGCTGCTCGCGAAGTGAAGTCGTTGCGCCGTTTCTTAAAAGAACTTGCCGAAGCAAAAGGTCTGAAGATCGCCGCTGCCGGAACACATCCGTTTGCCGATTGGCGCGACCAACAAATTTTTCCGAACGAACGCTACGATGAGCTGATAGAAGAAATGCAGCTCATAGCCAGAGCCAATCTTATTTTTGGACTCCACGTCCATATTGGTATCGAAGATCGCGACCTGCAAATTCAGGTGATGAATGAGTATCGCTATTTCTTGCCGCATTTATTAGCACTCAGTACCAACTCACCGTTCTGGCTTGGCTCTAATACCGGTCTCAAGAGCTTTCGAACGAAAGTATTTGATCGCTACCCGAGAACGAACATTCCAGATTCGTATAGCGACTGGAGCGAGTTCGATAATTTTGTGAAGCTTCTGGTCAAGACAGGTTGTATTGATACCGGTAAGAAGATCTGGTGGGACATCAGACCCCATCCGATCTATCCAACATTGGAAGTCCGTGTCTGCGACATCCCGATGCGAGCCGAAGAAACGATCACCCTTGCTGCGCTAATGCAAGCCATTGCTGCGAAACTCTATAAACTTCGCGAGAGAAATCTTGGCTTCCGTCAGTACCGTCGTGCATTGATACTCGAAAATAAATGGCGAGCTTCGAGATACGGTATTAACGGCAAACTCGTTGATTTTGGCAAAGAAGTCGAACGAGATGAGCGTGAGCTTATCAACGAGTTGCTCGAATTTGTTGACGATGTTGTCGATGATCTTGGTTCACGAGAGCAGATCGAAACAGGTATCAAGTGGATACTCGAGAATGGGACCGGAGCCGATCGACAAATAGCTGTTTGGGAAAGAACGCGAGATATACGAAAAGTTGTTGACTATATCTGTGAAGAAACCCTTGTGGGCTTGTAAAAAATTGTAATGTCGTTGTTTCGAACTCTTGTTCTTTGTATTCTGATCTCGACTGTCGCTGATAGCGTCACGTCGGCGCAGACCTCTATACAAACAAAAAAAGCTCATAAAGCAACCGACACGGTTGGCACTGTCAATGATTTCCCGATCACTCTACGCGATTTTCGTCTTCAGCTCAATGCTGTAATGAAAGAGCATATTACTGAGATCAAAGACAGGAAAGTATCGGATACTGCATATACTCGGTTTGTGAATATTGCCTGGGATAAACTGGTCGGTGATATTTTGGTCGATCTTGAGATCAAAAAAAATCATTGGAATGTCAGCAATCTTGACGCAGTAAAACGTTTGCAAAGTAATCCTCCGAAAGAACTTTCAATGAGTTTTACCGACTCTCTCGGCAAACTCCATCCCGATGAAATGAAATTATTTCTCGAAGATCCGGCTCCGGATTCTTTGCGCGATCAGGTTGTTGCCTATTATGCGACGATGTATGAACAAACCGATTTTTTGAAAAAGCTTTCTCCGAAAGCAACGACAGAACAAGAGCGCAAACAAGTATATATCGATTGGCTTAATAAACAAGTCGCTATTGCTCGTATCGACGATCGCCGCACGGCGTTTGGATTCTACTAAAGTTTTTTTATTTATCAATGCAACAAGAAGAATTCGAAGAGAAACAGGTTGAGTTTAACGGACCCGTTCTGAAGATCGAAAATGAAGAAGTTTTCGAGAACGACCCTGAGCGCGATCACAAACTTGCGCGCCGTCGCATTGCGCGCGAGCGTGTAATGCAAGTGCTCTATGCACATATACAGGGTGGTGAAGACACGGATGTTCTCTATGGCCAGCTCATTAAAAGTGACCCGTTCTTGAATGAGCAGTCGCTTGAATTTGCAAGACAGTTGCTATTGGAATATGATCAACACAATGACGAGTTGATCGAGACGATTACCGGAAAATTGAAGCATTGGGATCTTTCACGTATTGCTCTGATCGATAAAATTCTTATTGAGATCGGCATTCTTGAATTTAAATATTTTCCCGAAATTCCGCCAAAAGCTACGATCAACGAATTGATCGAAATTGCGAAAGACTTTTCGACCGATGATAGCGGAAAATTTATTAACGGCATTCTCCATGCCATCAAAGAAGCAATGACCACTGCCGGCGAGATGAATAAAGAGGGCAGGGGATTGATAGACCAAAGTTTGTAATTACTACCGTGGCGAAACAATATAAACCAAACAACGATAACTCCCCAATGCCGAATTATGTCGTCGGCAGACGTGCGGCACTTGAATTATTGCACAGTGAAGACGGACGCAAAAAAATAGAAAAGATCTTTCTTGCCCATGGTGTGCAAGGTCAAACAATAGATGAAATTCTCCATCATCTGCGTACCCACAAAATAGCGCATTCCGAACTTGATCGAGGGCGCTTCGGTGAACTTGAACGTAACGTCGCAAAAGACATCGATTCACAAGGAGTGATCATTCTACTGCAAGCGGTAGGGTATTGGGAATTTGAAGATCTGGTGGACGAGCCAAAAGAAGGCGAGACGTTTGTGATCGTGATGCTTGATGGCATCGAAGACCCGCATAATATCGGGGCTATCATTCGTAGTGCCGAGGCACTTGGCGCACGGGGGATTCTCATTCCAAGACGGGGACCATCAATGACTCCCGCTGTCTATAAAACAAGTGCTGGCGCAGCATTACATTTGCCGATCGTCAAAGTTCATAATCTTGCTGATACCGTCGAGCGACTTCGAGAAGAATTTGGTTTTACCTGCATTGGCTTAGCCTCAGAAGGTGAAGAAAATATCGGAGACCTGAATCTCTCAGGAAAAATTTGTCTTGTCGTCGGCTCCGAAGACAACGGCTTACATCAATTGGTACGGAAGCGTTGCGACAAACTGGCGAAAATTCCTATGATCGGAAAAACAGAATCGCTCAATGCAAGTGTTGCCGCCGCGATTGCGATCTATACGGTATTGAACAAGTAATTATTCTTCTGCTAAAACAAAATCTAATCCTCGTTTTTCAAAATTAACACGGACTAATTTCACTCGCACTGGATTTCCAACTTTATAAGAAACGGTGGAATTCACTTTCGGTCTGCGTTGATGTGGTAAGAATTTTTTCGAACTCCGTTGCGGAGAGAGTATTCCATTTGCTTCATCGAACATGTAATATCCCTTTAGCTCACGGATATGCAGTAGTCCTTCAGCGCCATTTTCTAAACCGACGAATATGCCGTAATGTTGAACACCGGTAACGACTCCATCAAACACTTCACCGACCTTCGGTTTCATAACAAATAGTCCCGCGATCTTCGCCGAGTCGCGTTCAGCTTCGGTTGCACGGCGCTCCATCGCGCTGGTGTGATCGGCAATTTCAGGGAGTATCTGATAATAATGATGCTCACGTTTTGTTGGCATACCATCGTGGGCAAGGTATTCCTCAAGCATCCGATGAATGATGAGATCGGGGTAACGTCTGATCGGTGAGGTAAAGTGAGTGTAATGAATAAACGCTAAACCAAAATGCCCGACGTTATGCTCGGCATAAACAGCTTTTGCCATTGCACGAAGCATCATCGTGTTAATCATCTGTTCTTCAGGTTTGCCTTTGACGGAGTCAAGAAACTTCTGAATAATTTTTGGCGTCACCTTTTCAGGATTGAGCGAATAACCGAGTGTTTTTGCAAGACGCGCGATCTCGCGTACTTTATCAGGATCGGGATCGGCATGAATGCGGTAGAGGAACGGCTTCTCATTTCCTTCAATAGCTTTTTTGGAAATATACTCAGCAACCACGCGGTTTGCAGCAAGCATAAACTCCTCGATCATCTTCATCGAACCAAGACGATCTTTTTTATATGCTTCGGTCGGGGTGCCCGATTCATCGAATCGAAAACGGACTTCAGTAGTCTCGAAGTCGATCGAGCCTTCTTTCCGGCGTTGCAAATACATTGTCTTCGAAAGTTCGCTCATCGACTTTAGTAGCTTGGCATACTTTCCGCGACCGGTAGTGATACGCGTTTCAGCTTCTTCATACGAGAAACGCATCGCGCTCTTGATCACTGATTTCTTAAATTCACTATGCTTGACCTTCCCGGTCAATGGGTCGATCGTCATCAAAACAGAAAACGTCAGTCGCTCAACATCAGGCTTGAGTGAGCAAAGATCATTCGAAAGTTGTTCAGGTAACATCGGTATGACGCCGCCTGCAAGATAGACCGAGGTGCCGCGTTCGAGCGATTCATCATCGAGTGCCGTACCTTCTCTAACGAAATGACTAACATCGGCAATGTGTACACCAAGTGTGAGAGTCCAATCATCATTTTCAACAAGTGAGATCGCATCGTCAAAATCTTTTGCGTCTTCAGGGTCAATGGTAAAGATTATTTCTTTGCGAAGATCAAGACGTGACTTGATCTCTTCTGAGATCTTTTCTTCGCTAAATCGAGCTACATCCTGAAGTACCGCTTTCGGAAATTCACCCGGCAATCCGTGTTCGCCTCTTAGGCGGTCTATCTCCTCTTTATAAGTAGGGTCAGGTCGTTCAAGCGGTATTGGTGGCTCTGGATCTCGAAGGGTAATGGTCGTAATCGTTTTATTGGTACGTTTAAATGGGTCGAGAGGATGTTTGTCCGATTGCTTTTTGATTGGTGCCGCTATAGGAAGTCTGCTTTCGATTATATCGATGATCTCTCCGGAAGGTCGTTCAGGATTTTTATCGGTATGAACAAGTACGATAACTTTATCTCCAGTCTTTGCTCCTGCAATATCATTTTTTACAATATGAATTTTTCCATTCATCCCTGTATTTGGGTCTGGCTTTACGGTGCCATAACCAGCTCGTTCGATCTTCAAGACTCCGCTTACTTTGCTTGGCAATACCGTTGGTATGCCAAAGCGTCTTCTTGAGCCCCGCATGATCGTACCTTGATCTTCAAGTGATCGCAAGATGCCTCGCAACTCCTGATAACGACTGTCGTCGGAGCGGATACCGATCATTTTAGAGATCTCGTTGGTCTTGAATAATTCACCCGAGTGCTTCTTAAATAACTCGACCAATCGTTGGGTCAGTTGTTCGGGTGACTCAGTTTTCTTTTGTGTTGTTTTTGCCATTCGTGGCTATAGTGTGTCAGTAGTGAATGGTATTCTTTTAGATACCAAAATTTGTATGATCTCAAAAATCAACTTACCAACTCGATACGCTCTTCTAACTCTGTAAGTGAAACAGATCGAGATGTATGAATAAAACAGATTCTGGTCCGATCGGTGCCGTGTTGGCGAACAAAAGGAAGCCAACCACTTTCTTCGGAAATTTTCATCGTATGCTTCAAACGCTCATTCATCACCGCTATCTCGGTCGCTATCACATCATCAGCAACAAATGTTGCTAAAAATTCGGTGACAAGCCCTTGGAGTGGGACGTTGAGAAAAAGAAAATGAATGACCGAACGTTCATCTTCATGTGTAACGGTTGGCTCGAATGGCATTCCACTTCCCGAGACAAACGCGATAAATGCTTCTTCGAGTGCGGTCGGAAGCACGACATCGTGTTCGGAGCGAAGTTCGAAAATTGTTGTTGTATCCATAGTAATAGTACGTTTCCTGATGTAGTTTTGTTGCTTAAAGAATCATTATCAAAACGGAAAAAGAACATATCGTTGGGGGGTACCCCTTGCAATGGCTCAAAGGGGTTGGTCAAAAGCGAGCTATGGCGCTTTCTGCTGCTGGTATTGATACTATCGAAGACCTCATCGAGTTCTTCCCCAGACGTTTTATTGATGCGCGTACGGTAATAAATATCGGCGACGCGCAGCAATATCTTTGGCAATCGGTCACTGTCCGTGGTAAAGTGATCGGTGTTCAACAATTTACGTATCGCCGACCATTCAGGACACAGATCACGATCGAGGATGAGACTGGGGTTTTGCATTTAGTTTTTTTTGCGTACGGCGAGTGGATCGCGAAGCAATATAAAGCAGGCGATGAAGTCATTGCGATCGGATCGATAGGATTTTTTCGGGGTGAACCGCAGATCGTCCATCCCGAATTTTTGGAAAAAACATCCGAATCTCAAGAGCTTGCAGAAGGGAAAATGCTTCCGGTGTACCCGAACCCCCAGGCATTGAAAGATGGGTATATCTCTCAAGTACAGCTTCGTAAAATGTTTGAGCAGGTGTTGGTCTCCGATGACTTCGCTCGTATCACAATCGAGGTACTTCCAAAGGAGCTGATTACAGAACATCATTTGATGGAAAGGCCGGTATCGTTTCGGGAGATGCATACGCCGGGATCACCCGAGACTTTGGCGCAAGCTCGGCGACGGTTGATCTACGAAGAATTATTTTTCTTGCAATTACGATTTGCCGTTGAGCGCCACCGGATACAAGCGGTGGCCGGTCGTGGTATTCGTTTTGATGTATCTTCATTGGCATCAGCATTGCAATCTACGAAGCCATTTAGAGAATCGATCATCTCACAAGTATTACAGTCCTTGCCATTTTCTCTGACCAATGCGCAACAGCGTGTGCTTAGCGAGATCGCGACCGATATGAGCAAAGATCAGCGCAGGATACCGATGCACCGCCTTGTACAAGGCGATGTCGGAAGCGGCAAAACAATTGTCGCATTACTTGCAATGCTTGCGGCTGTCGAGAACGGGTACCAGTGTGCACTGATGGCACCAACAGAAGTGCTTGCCAGACAGCATTTCCTATCAATGTCTGAGTTATTAAAAAACACACCAATCCAACTGTCTCTCCTTGTTGGTGGACAAACCAAAAAAATTCGCTCGGAAATTCTGAGTGAGTTATCGGAAGGTAGAACAAATATCGTCATTGGTACTCATGCACTACTCGAAGAAAATGTGATCTTCGATAGGCTTGGGATGATCGTTGCCGATGAGCAACACAAATTTGGTGTTGCGCAACGAAAGATACTGATCGAAAAATATCGTGATGCCCCACCTGACGTTCTGATCATGACGGCAACGCCTATCCCAAGAACGCTTGCGCTGACACTCTATCAAGACCTGGATGTTTCAACTATAGATGAACTGCCATCAGGTCGTAAACAGATCATTACAAAGATCGTAATGCCATCAGGGCAGCGTGGATTGTTTTCACACATTCGTGAAGTGGTCAAGCGCGGCGAGCAAGTATATATCGTCTATCCGCAACTTGAAAAAAGTGAGACAAGAGACGTGAAGACCGCAACAAAAGCGTATGAAGTATTTTCCGAAAAATTATTTCCAGATCTGCACGTCGGGTTTATTCATGGGAAACTCAAGAGCGCGGAGAAACAAGCAGTGATGGCATCGTTTCGCGATAAGCAGATCGATATTCTTGTGGCCACGAGTGTGATAGAAGTAGGTATCGACGTTGCGAATGCAACACTCATGGTCATTGGTAATGCCGAGCGCTTCGGACTTGCACAATTACATCAATTAAGAGGTCGTGTCGGGCGCGGAGGCAAAGCATCGGAATGTATCTTAGTGCCGAGCGAGAAGCTTGAGCCAAAACCCGACGAATCGGTTAGCAGCGAAGACATCGAAAGCCGTACTGCATCGCTTGAGCGTTTGAAAATTTTGGAGCGGACTACTAACGGCTTCGAGATAGCCAAAGCCGATCTTGCGCTTCGTGGTCCTGGCGATTTTCTCGGTACTCAACAATCTGGTGCTGTAAAACTCAAGCTCGCCGACATTGTTCGTGATGAACAAATATTAGAACAAGCCGCCAAAGACTCGGCACAACTTCTCGAACAAGACCCACAACTTCGAGATAAGAAACACGCTGCAACAAGACAGGAATTGTTGAGATTATATCATCAGAGGGAAAGTTTTTTGGAGGTCGGGTAATTTACTGTTGAATTGCTTTTGTCCTCACCTTGCCCATCAACCACAATCCTGCTCCAAAAAATAATGCAAGCGTGATGATCGCCTGGCGTTGACCAAAACTTGCTGAGAGGGCACCGAAGATGAGCGGACCTACTACGGCGCTGGCTTTACCTGCAAAGCCGTCGTAGAAGCCAAAGAATTCCGCGGTGTGCTCGATCGGTGTAAGCAATGCCATCATTGCTCGCGAAGCCGACTGGCTCGAACCAAGTGCGACCCCTGCAAAGATCGAGACGATATAGAACGAAGCCGCATCGGTCGAAAGATAAGCACCAACCACGACAGCAAGCCAGATACAAAGCGTGATCATAATGGTGATGCGAGGCCCGAGACGATCAGTGATGATACCAAAAACGAGTGACCCGAAGATCGCAACGGTTTGTACCATCGCATAAAGAATAATAAGATCTTTCATCTCGAAATGTAATGTATCTTTTGCATAGATACCCGCAAAACCTATCACCGTGAGGATCGCATCGTTGTAGATAAAAAAAGCAAGAAGGAAGATCGATAATGTTCGGTACTGACGAATGTTTTTTATTGTGTTGCGTACTTCGCGCATCCCTGCGCCAATAACATTCAGTGATAGTTTTGCTTTGCCGGTTTTATTTTCAGGGACAAAGAAAAAAATAGGTAGTGAAAAAATAAAGAACATTACTGCTGTCACCAGAAATGTTTCTATGTACATACTCTTAACAAGAAAAGGTACCGTAGCTGCGAGCGCCGCAAGAGAACCGAAATACCCAACCGCAAAACCAATACCCGATACTTTTCCGATCTTATCGGGCGGAGCGATCTCCGGTAAAAAAGCATCATAAAAAACAGTGCCACCTTCGAAGCCTACATTTGCAATGATAAAAAGAATAGAAGCCGTAAGGATCATCCCACCTTGTAGCCAATAGGTGGCGGCTGTGGCAAGACAACAAGCAAGTGTAAAGGCGAAGAGAAATTTCTTTTTTGATCCGGTCGAGTCCGCAATAGCGCCAAGTCCCGGCCCAAGCAAAGCCACGATCAGCATTGAAACCGAAAGTGTCATTCCCCAATAAAGATCTTTATTCGGATTGTTTACGATCGCCCCGGTATAAAACTGCGGGAAAACGAAGGTGGACATAATGATAGCAAACGAGCTGTTCGCAAAATCGAACATACTCCAGGCGGCAATAACGGATTTTTTGAGCTTCACGATTTTCTCGGAAATTACGAAAGAGAATGAATGCTAATTGAGAATATTCAATTCCGGCAGTTTTTCTTGTTTGCCAAATGTTTGATGCAATAGGGCAAGTGCATCATCGGCAGATTCAACTATAGTAACGTAATGCTCTTTACCTTTATAGAATGGCTGTGAAAATAATTGCGCACAGTATGCCTTCCACTCCGAGCCAAGCAAAATAAGTGGTTTTTGTTCGATAAATCCTTTGAGAAAATAATCCCATACGAATGAGACTTCGACAATAGTACCAGGCGAGATTCCACAGGCAACGTATGCATCAGCAAGTGAGATCAACTCCATCAATCTATCAACAGCACTCGAGACTCTGAGTTCTTTTTTGACAAATTTATTCATCACTTTTCCACGATTGAAATACACATTGGCTGTCACCCCAACGGTAGCACCCTGATGTTCGTAAGCACCTTTCGATGAGGCTTCCATGACGCCTTCATAACCACCATTGACAACAGCAAACCCATTGTCTGCAAGCAATGTACCAAGCTCGTAGGCACGCTGATACACGGCATCACCTTCTTTACATTCACTGGGTCCGAAAACGGTAATGAGCTTTTTCATCGGTGGATGATCTTGTGGAGCCCCACGATAAATAAATCAATATCTGAGATAGTTGTATCTTTTGACAATGAAACACGAAGCGATTTTGCTGCGATCTCTTTCCCCTTGCCCATCGCAAGTAATACGTGAGATGGTTGCAATGTGCCTGATGTACAAGCCGCACCATTAGAGACTGCGACCCCGGCAAGATCAAAATTGATGATCAGCGCTTCACTATCAAGACGTTGTAAGATCTCAGGTGTGAAAGAAATATTAATGATCGCAGCAACGCTTTTACGCGGTGAATTGATAACTACTTCCGAAATCTCAGATAACTTGGCAAGCAGATATTCGCGGAGCTTTTTTATATGTCTGGCGCGTTCGTCGAACTCTTCACTTACCAGTCGTGCTGCTTCTGCAAAGCCTACAGCGAGTGCGACAGGCTCTGTGCCGCCCCTGCGATTGCGCTCTTGCGAACCGCCATGCAAGAGAGGTTCGATCTGCACACCTCGTCGGATGTAGAGCGCGCCAATCCCTTTCGGTCCATAGATCTTATGTGCAGAAAGTGAGAGCAGATCAACACCAAGCTGATGAGCATCAATAGGTATCTTCCCAAATGCTTGTACACCATCGCTATGGATCAGTGCATTCGGCGCGGCGAGACGAATCTTCTCGGTGATGTTTTGAATATCATTGATCGAGCCGACCTCATTATTAACATACATAATTGAAGCAAGTGTGAGATCACTTGGAATATCTTCAATTTTTGCGAGAGCGTCACTATCAACATCACAAAAAAATGACCGTACTCCAACTGAAGTTAGAAATTCGATCGGTTCAAGAACGGCGTGGTGTTCGACGGGCGAAGTGAGTACTGAAAGATCAGAAAATACTTTCCCCTTTTTTATTTCTGAAAATATTGAGCCTTTGATAGCGTAATTATTTGCTTCGGTCCCACCGGAAGTAAAAACGATCTCGGCAGAGTCGGCACCGATGGTTTTTGCAATTACCGAGCGCGCTTCTTCGAGAGCCACATGAGCTTCACGTCCGAGTGAGTGAATGCTTGATGCATTGCCGAATCTCTCGCCAAGGTACGGCTCCATCGCGGCTCTAACGCGATCATCGAGACGGGTCGTTGCGCTGTTATCAAGATAGGTCATAGCGCACATAATAGGAAAAACCGCTTTAAAAAGTTGCATGAAAAAACCCGAAGCAAATTTTTGCATCGGGTTTCTTGCCTATGCTCACAATTTGAGTATAGGTCTTAGCCACAAAAAAAAGTGTTTACCGTTGCGGTGTAGCAGCTGGGTCTTGTGGGCGACCTCGACGGAGCTTCGGCAATGGCCGACCCGGGTGGTTCTCACGCCATTGGTCGCGACGTTCGCGTATTTTTTCGCGAACTCGGCGGTTGAATTCATGCTCAAACACCAGAAGCTTTGCACGCTGGCGCGGGTTCAAGACTGATTTTAACTGCTCATTCAAATTGCCATAGCGCTGTTCGATCTGATAATTCAACGACTTAATATTCGCAATCGTCGGATCGACATCACCGTCTTTGAAATCACCTTGAGTCAGTTGTACAAGCCTGCGTTCTTCCTCGTTGCGCTGTTTTACCAAACCGATGATATCATGCTCGGCAGGTTTATACATGTCAAAGAATTTCTTTGCAGACTCATCATCTAAGTTGAGTGTCTCGCGCAGTTTCTCATGCTTGACCTTTTCAATTTTCTGCATGAGCTGGTGTATTTTTTCAGGATCGGCGAGGCGTTCCGGTGGCGGTGGCGGCGGCGACGGGGTTGCATCCTGTTGATCTTGCGCGAAGACCGGCATTGCAAATACTGCCATCGTAATTACAAGGAGAATATTGGTCTTTATTTGTTTTACTATAGTGGACATTGTTATCGTTTCCTTTCTTGTTACAATTATTAGTTCATCGCCTTCACGGTATTGATCACCGACTCAAGCTCTGACTCAGTGAGCGTTGAGTAGTCGATAGGGTCATCTATACTGCCGACCGAAAGCGTTTGGTCGTAGCTTGAAAAATCTCCGGTTTCATTAATGATCTTCTCTCTCGGAGAAGTTTTAGTTGTCACCGCAAGATCTGTATGCTCGGTTGTAGGCACGATTTTTTTGATTGGTGTATTTATCGGTGCAATCACGGTCTGCTGTGCCATGCTCTTTGTATCGGGCATTGGTGTTACGCTCACGGTGGCGGGCTGTGACACGGTTTGTGTCGCGGCAACCTGCGGAATATCATTTGACTGGTTAAAGATCGTAAACGAGCCAATAGCCAGTATGACAACAGCAGTGCCTATTGCAAACCCACGCATCGCAGAACCTGAAAACCATTCGATAACCGAAGCAAACATCGAACGTTGTTTGCTTTCGTGCTTTTGTTCGATGGTATCGATCACTCGGACACGGAAGTTCGCCCAGTAGCGATCATCCGGTGCGTTGGAATCTAGCGGCGAAGCCATACTTCTGAGATCGGCTTCCATCCGACTGAGTTCTTGCTCGTTATAGAGTTCTTCTTGTTTCATTTTATTCTGCCTTTGCTAAGATCGGAATATCAAGCGCTCCGACTCTTTGCACATATTCAGTAATTTTTTTGACCGCATGAAAGTAGTTTGCCTTCAAACCGCCGACACTTGTGCCAAGAATCGTGGCGATCTCCTCGTATGGCATTTCTTCGTAGAATCGGAACAGAAACACTTCTCGTTGTTTCGGGGGTAGTGTTTCGATCGCTTCTTCGATCAATGCCGTCATTTCTTTTCGTTGCATCGCTTCGTCGGGTTGTGGTAGGTCCGACTCAAGGATCTCTGCAACGTCTTCGAGTTCGACATCTTTGCGGATCTTCTTGCGACGCGACTTGTAGATCACCGCATTCATCATGATCCGATACGCCCATGTATAAAACTTTGCATCACCACGGAAGCTATCGAGCGCCTCATAGACTTTGACGAATGTTTCCTGAGCTATCTCGTCGGCTTCGTCATGGTCGCCACCGACCATTTTTCGGGCGCTGAAATAAATCCGTTTTTGGTAGCGTTCGATCAAGATCGTGAAGCTTACGCGACGCTCGCCCGCTTGAAAGCGGTTGACGATCTCCTGATCGCTTAAGGCGGCATATTCTTCACGTAAGTTCATCTTGCAGGGGAAACGCTCTCTATCTTTCCTTTATTTCAATCATCTTATTACCCATTAGAGCATATAATCGGACAATGGTTTAATAGGAGAATAGTCTTTTTAGAGGGAAAGTAATAAATTAGCCGTAAAACACTTATGATCAATGACTTGCGACTACTATCTTGAGGGGTTACCCAGCAAAATACCGTGAAAGCGATCAAAAGCCGCTTTCGAGGTTTCGTCGCCCAATTGCTCGAATATGATAACCAAATTTCGGAGCATTCGCATCAGGATCGTTCGAGGAGAAGCCGAACGAATGAACGTCTCGTAGTATGGAAGACCTGAAGTAGAAAGAAAGCGTTTAATATCCTCTTCGCGAAGAATAACACCTCCATTGAAAGCATCGATAAAAACCGGATCGGCGGGGTTGCCGTCATAGCGAATAAGAAAATGTCCAGGTGTACTGACTCCGCTATATGGTAGTCCTAACCGGTGTGAGGCGACGAGAATGTACATCACTGCCAATGAGATCGGGATACCGAGCTTTCTATCAAGTACTTGATTGATATAACTATTGTCGGCTTCGAGGAAATTTTGGTGATTGCCAATAAAATTTTTTGTCTTAAAGAAAAACTCGTTTGTTGCTCGCAGCGATTCAAGTGGTGAATGAATGCCTTTTATCCTATCATGAAGCATTCCGGCAAGCGCATCAAGTTCGGACCGGTAATACTCTACATCCAACGTAGGATAACCATACTTGGCGATCAAAAAAACACCATCTTCGAGTGCGCCTCGGCGCTTCTCTTCGAGTTTACTCCGAAGCTCTGTAAATTGTTCGCAGAGCAATTCGACATTCATTTCTTGCGCTATCGTTCGGGCTCTCTGTTGTGCGAGTTGATCGTTGCTTTGATCTGCAAATTGTACTAACTGACGAAGTATCGAATTCCCATGAAAACGTAATCTTGCTTTAACAACCTCTGCGACGCTTGCGTCGGGGTCATCGAGTAAGGAAAGCAACGAGTCGATCTCCGGATTCGGAATGGCTGTTATGATGTGTTCTTGAGATGCTTCCATAGTATAGATGCTATTCTATCAACTAACGCATAGCCAAGTACAAAACAATCCTGTTCTTTAGCGCCTTACATTGCTTTGCATAAACGATTCTTCGCCTTCATCAAGACGCTCAAGTTCGGTTTTAAGATATTCAAAAGCTTCTTGAGGAGAATCGCTAAAATGCAACAGCTTTATATCATCTTCCTCGATCATCCCCATCTCGGCAAGATATTGTAAATTCAGTACCTTCTCCCAATACGCAGAGCCATAGACAACGATCGGCATTTTCTTTTTGATCTTCCCGGTTTGAACGAGCGTTAAAATTTCAAAAAGCTCATCAACTGTGCCATAACCTCCCGGAAAAACAACAAGTGCTTTCGAGAGATATGAGAACCAAAACTTGCGCATAAAAAAGTAGTGAAACTCGAAGTTCAACTCGTTTGAGATATAGGAGTTTGGCATTTGCTCATACGGCAGGGCGATGTTAAATCCGATTGTTCTTCCTCCGGCGAGCATCGCTCCTTTATTTGCGGCTTCCATGATACCAGGTCCACCACCCGAGCAAATTACATAACGTTGCTTGAATGTTTTATTGCGAATATCCTCAAGGCTCACAAAAGGAATATGATCTCCTTCTGTCCCGAGACGTTTGTATTGTCTTTCGGCATCAGTGATTGCTACGTGCATTGACCATTCGGTGAGAAGTCGGGCAAGTTCGACGGCATCTTCGTAATAGTGTGCCATCTTCTCTTGGATGTCGATTCGTTTACGGGCTGAATCGAGTTCTTTCTTGATTTCTATCGAACTTGATCGGGCATGTTCGACCAAGTGATCGGCGTGCTCAACTTTTAATCTATCGGAAGATGCTTCTTCGAGACTTCTAATTCTTGCACTGCCAAAAAATACGATCGTATCTTTTACGCCTTCTTTGGCCAGACGGACTCTCGGCTCCATATACTCAGCCATGATGCGCAGTATCCTGGCTTCGGGGCTGGTAAGAAACGATTCATCAAGATAAGCTTTATCGGCTTTGTGTTTAATTGCTGACAAGATATACCTCCGTTTTTCAGTTTAACTCTTAGAGGACAAAAATCCCCGTGTTATTACTAACACAGGGATTCTTTGGAATATCTTATAAAAAACGATTACTCGGTTGGGCGTTCTCTGAAGCGGAAGGTGAGCTTATCGCCCAAGAAATCCTTCAAGGCTTCTGCGGTCGGTTTGCCGCGTTTTTCGATCTCGAGCGAGATGCGCATTTGGTCGAAGTTCGTGGTTTCGATCTCATCATCATCTTCTTCCATCGGGACGAGTGTCGAAATACGAGCCATATACTCGGTCTTGATCTCGTCGTTGATCTGACGAGCGCGTTTAGCGGTAATCACAATCGACTGATACAGTGTATCGCCGTCAATTGCCATTTTTTCGAGATCAACTGGTTGAATTGCCATAATTTTGTCCTTCTAATTTAGGGAGGTTAATAACAACGGCTGCCTCGTGAAGGTTCTACCGCATTGGAATACTGTATGCTAGAACAAAAGCGCCCCTACCTCATTGGTCGCCTTCTCCAAATCCTCATTTACGACTTGAAAATCATAAATTTTAGCCATTTCCATTTCCATTTTTGCTCTTGCGAGGCGACGCTCTATTACTTCCTCGGTTTCGGTGCCACGCTTATTGAGGCGTTCGCGAAGAACTTCGAGCGATGGCGGAGCGATGAAGATCAGTAGGCTGTCATCAGGGAAACGAGTTCGGATCGAAATACCGCCTTTGACATCTATATCAAATATCAACCTCTTGTTTTGTGACTTCGCTCGTTCAATTTCCGAAACCGGCGTACCATAGTAGTTGCCAAAAATTTCTTCGTACTCGATCAGTTCATTGTCTTTTATTTTCTGAAGGAATTCATCCTTCGTTAGAAAGTAATAGTCTATTCCATCACGTTCGCCCGATCTCATCGAGCGAGTAGTAGCAGAAATACTAAATGTTAACTCCGAAGAGTGTGCATCAAGTATCCGTTTTGTAATGGTTGTTTTTCCTGCACCAGAAGGCGCCGATATGACAATAAGTCTTTTCATTACCTTCCTATAAAATTTGGCTTACGCTTTTCGGCGAACGACTTATGAAACTCCTTATGATCTTCGGTCATCATCATCAAGGCTTGTGCTGTTGCTTCTTGTTCGATGGCACTGGTGATGTCCATGAGCCATTCATTATTTATTAGCCTTTTTGTCAAGCCTAAGGCAAGCGATGCGCTTTCGGCAAGGCGTGTTGCAAGCTCCATAGTGGTTGTTTCGAGATCGGCAAGCTCGACCACTTTATTTGCCAAGCCAACTTTCAAAGCTTCGTCGCTCATAATTTTATCGCCGAGCATTAAGTATTCTGTTGCTCTGGCGAGACCGACAACTTTCGGCAGTAGATAAACGGCTCCCATATCGGCAGCAGTAAGGCCGACCTTCTGAAAAATGAATCCTATATATGCATCTTTTGCCAAGATCCTAAAATCACTCGCAAGTGCGATAACCGCTCCGGCACCGGCGGCTAAGCCATTGATCGAGGCGATGATCGGTTTTTCGAGTTGACGCATATTCAGAATCAGCTCTCCGGTCATCCGAGTAAACTCGAGCAATCCTTTCGTATCGCGCTTCAAGAGTTCGCCGATGATTTCATTGACATCGCCGCCCGAACAGAAGCCACGCCCCTCGCCTTCGATCACTACGACTTTTACATCGTCGTCAAAACGAAGTTGATACATCAAATCGGTCAAGTCTCGATAGGCTTTGAATGTCAGCGAACCAAGTGTCTTCGGTCGTGCAAATCGCACCCTGGCGATGTGGTTCGTAACGGAATAATGGAATGAGTCAGTTTTCATAGATGATGAAACAACTTGCAAAGTAAAGTATTCCGTGCAAAGAAATTCCTATTTTAAAATATCAACACCAAAGACCCACCGATAATAAGACCTGCACCAATTGCAGTTTTTAAGGTAAGAGTTTCTTTGAGGAATATTGCGGCAAGTATGATAACGAAGGCAACACTGAGTTTGTCGATCGGCGCAACCTTCGATGCCTCGGCAAGTGAGAGTGCTTTAAAATAGAACACCCAGGATAACCCAGTCGCAATACCGGAGAGTACCAGAAAAATAATATTATCTCGCGTAAGTGATGGTAGCTCTTTTGCACTGCCTCGCGCAAAGACAATACCCCATGCAATAAAGAGTATCACCACTGTTCTGACTGCCGTTGCGAGATCAGAGTTGACGCCTTTAATACCGACCTTCGCAAAGATGGCAGTTAATGCGGCAAATACCGCTGATAATAATGCATAGATCCACCACATAGTTTGCTCCTTCGATTCGTTGTCTCCATTTAACAACAGAACGAGGTTGATCTGTTCGTTGCCTAGCTCAAAACACCAATCGTGTTATGACATTATTATCAAATAGTCACGTGGGACTTAAAAACAAAAAATGGTGGCATAATAACGATTAGATAATATTTAAGTAACGATTAGAAATTTATCATTGGGTACTTTTGCATCTGTTTTAATACAAAATCCAGGAATTCAATAATTATTGATCGTACCTTTATGAAAAAAATTCTCTTGTTTCTTATATTATTGTTAGTGAGCACAACGGGAGTGTTTGCTCAACAGATCATTCTCCAAGACAGTATTGTCGGCAATATGACACTGTCAGCGGATAAAACTTATCTCATTCGTGGCTTTGTCTATGTTATTGATGGAGCAACACTTACAATCCCAGCAGGGACAGTGCTCTTCGGCGAAAAATCGTCTAAAGGTACTCTTATTGTTGAGCGTGGTGGAAAGCTCATCGCGCAGGGGACAGTTCAAAAGCCGATCATCTTCACCAGCCAATTCCCAGTAGGCCAACGTGCGTCCGGTGATTGGGGCGGAGTTGTACTTTGTGGTAAATCACCGATCAATCAGAATAACACCATTAACGGCGGTCTCTTCGCCGGTGGTGATGCTCAGATCGAAGGCGGACCACGTACCCATTATGGCGGAACAGATGTTCATGATAATAGTGGTAAGTTGAGCTATGTTCGTATCGAATTCCCTGGTATTGCTCTAGCACCAAACAATGAGATCAACGGTCTTACACTTGGTGGTGTCGGTGATAATACGGTTCTTGACCACATCCAAGTCAGTTACTCAGGTGATGATTCGTACGAGTGGTTTGGTGGTTCGGTCAATGCAAAATACTTGATCGCCCTCAAAGGACTTGATGATGATTGGGATACTGATTTCGGATTTAACGGTAAAGTACAGTTCGCGGTCAGTCTTCGTGACCCAAATATTGCAGACGTTTCACAATCGAATGGTTTTGAATCGGATAATGATAATCCGGCAAACTTTTGGAATCCGCGTACAACAGCAATA